>JAKPQL010000024.1 GCA_029547045.1 Deltaproteobacteria bacterium
CAGGAGGATGTGCCCCTGCAGATGTTCGTGTTCCCCGCGAACAGAAAGGCCGTCCTGCCCGAGGTGTTCAGGAAACACGCGAAAATTGCCGACAAGCCGGTCGCCCTTGATCAGGAACTCATCGGCGCCCACCGCGACGCATGGATAGAGGCCTGGACCGACGCGGTCCTGAGGTAGCCATCAAGACCCCGTACAGCATCATTCTGGCTGCTCTTCCGCTGCTCTTTTTGGGGGCGTTCTTCTTCTACCCCCTGGCGAGCATCCTCCTGCAGGGCCTGATGCAGGACGGCCACTGGGACCTGTCCGGTCCTGCCAGGCTGTTCTCCCACAGGGCCTATGCCGGGGTTATATGGTTCACCACGTGGCAGGCCGCGCTGTCCACGGTGCTCACCCTGATCATCGCGCTGCCCGCAGCCTACGTGTTCGCCCGATACCGGTTTGCGGGCAGGAACCTCCTCCTGTCGCTCACCGCCATCCCCTTCGTGCTGCCGTCGGTGGTGGTGGCGTCCGCCTTCCAGGCCCTGCTGGGAAGCCGCGGCCTGGTGAATGCCTGGCTCATGGACAGCTTCTCGCTCACCCGCGCGCCCATTGCCCTCGATCATACCATCTGGTTCATCCTCATGGCCCACGTGTTCTACAACTTCACGGTGATCGTGCGGATCGTGGGCAGCTCCTGGGCCAGGCTCCAGCCCGAGATCTCACAGGCTGCCAGGATGCTCGGCGCCACGCCCCTGCGGTGCTTCCGGGAGGTCACCCTCCCCCTCATCATGCCCTCGGTGCTGGCCGCATCCATGCTCGTGTTCATCTTCTGTTTCTCGAGCTTCGGGGTCATCCTCCTCCTCGGGGGACCCCGGTTCTCCACCATCGAGGTGGAGATCTACCGTCAGGCGGTCCACCTGTTCAACCTTCCCATGGCCTCTGCCCTGTCGCTCCTGCAGATCCTGCTCACCCTGGCCTTCATGGGAACATACACCGCGCTCCAGCGGCGCACCACGGTCACATTGTACCCGGAATCGAGGGCCGTCACCGAACGCCGAGTGTCCACACCCCGCGACATGCTCATCGTGGGGGCTACCTGCCTGTTCGTCCTGATGCTGCTCGGCTCGCCCCTGGCAGCCCTTCTCGCCCGTTCCTTCCAGGGGCCCGGCGGCCTCACCCTGGACTATTACCGGAACCTGTCCGTGAACATCGGCCAGTCCCTGTTCTTCATCCCGCCGCTGAAGGCCATGGGGTATTCCCTCGGCTTTGCGCTTTCCACCCTGGTCATGGCCCTGGCGGTGGGGCTGCCTGCAGCGTTCACCCTCTCCCGGGCCAGTGGCCCCCTCGGGGCCGTCCTCGACCCCATCCTCATGCTGCCACTCGCCTGCTCTGCGGTAACCCTGGGGTTCGGCTTCATCATCGCCCTGGACGAACCGCCTCTGAACCTCCGCACGTCCGTCTGGCTCATCCCCCTTGCCCACACTCTGGTGGCCTACCCCTTTGTGGTGCGCAGCGTCCTGCCCTCCCTCAAGGGCATTCCGAACGCCCTGAAGGAGGCAGCATCCATGCTGGGCGCATCGCCTGCCATGGTCTTCCTGAAGGTGGTGGCCCCCATCGTGAGCAGGGCCGTGGTGGTGGGCGCCATATTCGCCTTCACCATCTCCATCGGCGAGTTCGGCGCCACGGTCTTCATCGCCAGACCGGATACCCCCACCATGCCGCTGGCCATCTACCGGTTCCTGGGCCAGCCCGGAGACCTCAACTACGGCCAGGCCATGGCCATGAGCAGCATCCTCATGCTGGTGACCGCCGCGGGTTTCCTCCTCCTTGACAGGGTGAGGCTCGACAGGGGGGGGGGATACTGACATGGCCCTGCTAACGGTGCAGGACATCGGCAAGTCCTTCGGCGGCAGGCCCGTGCTCGAGGGAGTGAGCTTCTCTCTGGATGAGGGAGGCATCCTGTGCCTGCTGGGCCCCTCGGGATGCGGAAAGACCACGCTGCTCCGCATCATTGCCGGGCTCGAGAGGCCTGACACGGGCAAGGTCGTCTTCGCCGGCCAGGACATGGCTGCCGTGCCGCCCCACCTCAGGGCCTTCGGCATGATGTTCCAGGAGTATGCCCTGTTCCCCCACCGGGACGTGTCCGGCAACATCGCCTTCGGCCTGAGAATGCAGAACCTCCCCGGGGAACTTGTCGCGCGCAGGACCCGGGAGATGATCGAGATGGTGGGCCTGTCCGGGTATGAGCACCGGAATGTGGGCGAGCTCTCTGGCGGCGAGCGCCAGCGCGTCGCCCTTGCCCGAACCCTGGCGCCCAGGCCGAGGCTCCTGCTCCTGGACGAGCCCCTGGGGTCCCTGGACCGGGCCCTGCGGGAGCGTCTCATGCTGGAGCTCAAGTCCATCCTCAAGACGGTGTCCGTGACATCCGTGTTCGTGACCCACGACCAGGCCGAGGCCTTTGCCGTGGCTGACAGCATAGCGCTCCTCATGGAGGGGCACGTCGAACAGATCGACTCGCCGGAACGGATATACCGGCACCCGGCAAGTGCTACAGCGGCGCGGTTCATCGGCCTGAGGAACCTGATCGACGGACGCATCGCCCCTTCAGGAGGGATCGAGACGGAGTTCGGCCTGATACGGACCCCGGTGCTCCCGGGTGATGCCTCCGGGACAGTGACCATCCTCATCCAGCCCGATGCCGCACGGCCCTGCGCGCCAGGAGATGATGAAAAGGCAGGAGGCCCGGTGATTCAGGGCACCGTGGTGAACATGCTCTTCCGCGGCAGGGGGTACACCCTCGAGGTGCGGACCATCCACGGCACGAACCTCCTGTTCGACCTCGCAGGACCGCTTCCCGACCTCGCTGTGGGCGGCGGGGTTCGCCTCCTGGTGGACCCGGCCGGCATCTCGGTGCTGGGGTCCGGCCCATCCGTGTACTAGTTGCCCTCCCCCTCCATCCGCAGGACAATCATCCGCATGGAGGGATGCGAGAGCGTCCGGTGGATGGCCAGCAGTTTCGGGTATACCTCGGGCATGACCATGCCGGGTGTGTTCTCCGATTCCTGCTCCACCACGATGCTCATGACCCTGCCGCCGCCCTGACCGGCCGTTTCGCCGGTGACGATGCGGGACCGAGTCCTGAACGTGCCGAGCCCGAGCAGGGAATACTCAGCGGACTCCGGCGGGACCAGCTCGATGTCCCGGACGCCTTCCGGCAGCTGTACCTCCACGGTGACATGCTGCTTCCGGGAGGACGGCCGGTACAGGGGATTCTTCCGGTCGTCACCCGTTACAATCGACAGGCCCTGGGTCAGACCCGGCAGTTCGAGGGTCAGGAGATCGCCCTGCCTCACCGCATAGCCCGGAACGCTCACCGTGAATTCGTCCGTACCGGGATGGGTTTCCATGGACACCACGTACTCGCCCCTGGGCTGCGCCGACCTGCTCACCGCGCTCACCATCTCCTGGAAGCGGCGCTTCCGCTCCTCAGGGGTCATCTCGGTGTAGCCTTTCCGGAACCGGGCATAGTCCAGGCCGGAAAAGGTTCGGCGCTGCCGGATCACGGCATCGCCGCCTTTGCCGAGGGTTACCGTGATGGCATAGTCCGTACGGTCGGCGAGGCCTTTCTCAGGGGTGGTGACGACCTCTATGGCGCCTGTTGCCAGGTTCAGTGCAGGGTTTCCCAGGTTCGCCGTGGAACCCAACTCGGCATACTGGTCCGTGTCGCCGAGGAAGACATCGCCCCTGGCGGTCGTGATTTTCACCAGAACCCCGGTGAACCAGGCGTCACCGGGATAGTCTCGCAGCGGCCCCTGCAGGGAGACCACCGGCGAAGCGGTGGAGGTGAGGAGAAACTCGGGTTCATGGCCGATGGCTCTGAGCATTGCTGCCAGGAGCACCATGCAGTCCGCCCTGTGGCCGTATCCCTCGGACAGGGTGATGTCCGCCCTGCTGATCTGGCTCAGGGGGAGCGCTGTTAGTGAAACGGGCACGGCCTTGATGTTCCTGGCAATGTAGTCCCTGATGGCTCTGATCCTGGCTGCCTCGTCGGCGAGATCCCTCGTCAGGAGTGCGGCCTTTGCGGACGAGGCCTCCTGACCTGAGGAGGCCTTTTCGAGGGCATCGCCCACGAGGCGCGCGTAGTCCTTCAGTTCGCAGGCCGATGCATACACCACGGGCTGCCAGGAGTAGGCAGGCGGAAGGTTCTCCTCCTTCCTGATCGGGGCAATGCGCTCTGCATGGTACTCCACCACGGTGCGATCCCCTTCTTCTCTCCTGACCTCACTGATCAGTCCGGGGGGAAAGGGCTTCCACGAAGGCTCTGCAGCCAGGCCGTTATCCGCCTTCACGGTCTTCAGCTTCATGGACCTCGGATACCTGATGACCAGTCTCCTTCGCTCCACCGGGTCCTCGCCCTGGAAGAACGAGGTGATGACAAAGGGCTGGCTGTCTTTCCGGGTCTTGCGGATTTCGTACTCGACGATGCTGCCTTCCTGGAGGTTCGGGAGGCTTGCCACCAGTATCTTGCCCGCAGGGTACCGCGGCGCCGCCCCGACCCATTCCTGATCCATGATGTTGATCTCCCGTGGATCGATCCTCGTGACGCTGCCCTGCGGTGAGGTCACCGCGGCGCTCACGAGCCGTACATCCTCCCATACAGGGTTGTAGGAGATGCGTATCTCGCCCATCTTCTTCCTGCCCGCATAGGTGAGCACCCTGGCCCTGAGCCGGCTCGTCTCGTGCAGGGTGGAGGCGTCCTCGATGCTGACCTCCAGATCCTCTTCCATGATCACGGCATCCGGGTTGAAGGAGGCGTACCAGGGTCTGTCCCTGGCAGCCGCGGCCTGCGGTGTACCGGACAGGGCGGGCATGAGACGGTTGGCCTTCTCCACCTTCCTGAGCGTCTCCTGGAGGGCCTGGTACTGGTCCGGCGAATACTCGGTGCGCTTGAGCTGGAAGGTGTTCTTCGCCACGAGGGTGCCTTTCGACATGTCCAGAGACCGGATCCAGAGGGCCCCGTCGTCGATGGAGGCCTCCTGGACCACACCGGCGAGCCTGCTCCCCAGGGACGGGTCGATGCTCAGCGACATGGTCTCCTCCACGCCGCACGCGGTCTCGGTGAGGTAGGTGTATTTCCGCTCCTTGAGCCCCATCTTCTGGATGAGAAAGTTCACCATGCCCACGTGGTCCCCGAACCTGGGCACCGGGATCAGGGTGACGCCGTCCCCCTGCACCGGGAAGTTCTCCGCAGAGAAGGTCATCACCGCCTTGAGCGGCGCGGTGATGTCCATGACATTATCAGGGTGCACGGCGAGGTCCTTCAGCGCTGCAGAAGGTATCACCTTCCTGAGCATCTTCTCGAAGTAGATTTTCCTCTCCTCGGTCTGCAGGGTGGAGAAGTACCCCCGGTAGGCGTTGTCGTTGATGCCATCGAAGTCCATGGTGGTCGTGGCGTTCAGGGTACCTTGGCCATCGATGCTGCCGGTTGTGGAGAGCTTCATCATGTTTCGGGACGCAGGGGTGATGGGACTGGTGAGCAGTGTCTCTCCCTTGGGCGTGGCCACCAGGTAGCTCTGGTCGTTCAGGTAGGCGGGGAAGAGGTCCTTGGTGTTCTCGTCCGTGGGGTCCATGAGGAGATAGGTGCCGTCAGGGTTCTTCACACAGGCAATGGCATGGTTGAAGTAGGGCTGTGGCACCTCGACGTCCATTTTCGGTCCGTTCCTGATGAGCACCGGGTATGCCTCGATGCCGGCGAGACGCATCATGGCCACCAGGAGGGCTGCCTTGTCGCGGCACACCCCTGCCCTGCGCTCGAAGGTCATGGACACGTCGTGGGGCTCGTAGCCCGGGGCCTCGGACTCGGCCACAATGCCCAGGTAGCGAACCTCCTGGGAAACCCAGAAGAAGATAGCTTCCACCTTTTCCTTCCGGGTGCGCTTGCCCCTGGTGATCTTCTTCACCATGGCGGCCATGTCTGAGGTGTTGGCGGCAAGGCGCGGTTTGCTCAGGTTCCAGTACCAGCGTGACACCGTCTGCCAGTCGGGGATGGTGCTTACAAGCAGGCGCTGGGCCTGGGTGTGGAGCGGCGGCATGGCGGGCTCCACGAAGGCCCGGGGAATGTCCCTGGCAACCCACTGGTACACGACCTTCCGGTCCTGCTCGGTCTTGAGGAAGGTTATTGTGCCGGGGATCTCGTTCTTGAGGGCCATGCTCTTCAGGGGCTTCTCGGCCGGAGCCACCACCGTGTACGAGGACCGCACGATGGGGTCCGTGTCCTCGAAGGTGACGAAGTCGCTGAACTCGTTGGCCATGCGGGCCTTGATGAACTCGTCATAGGTGATGAAATGCACCGTGTCCCCGATGGCGAGCTCAGGGATGCTCACCTGGAGGATCTTGTTGTTGGGGTCGTAGATGTTCGCCTCCATCTGGGACGAGTCAACCATGACTCGGCTGTTCCGCTCGATGTCCACACGCCGGACCTCTCCCGAGGCGGAGATGATCTCCACCAGATCGAACCGTGTCGTGTTGTAGATCACGTTGAAGGAGGAGTGGAGCGTCAGGTAGGAGCGCCTCCCCTTCTCTGAAAGCACCTTGGCGTACTGTTCGAACCACTCGACATAGGTCCCGTCCGGGGTGTACTCCTGCCAGTTCTGCTGGTCCACCACCGCCACGTCTGCATCCGGGTACCTTTCCAGGGTGACTGTACGGGCCTGCCTGATGACCTCGTCCCTGTCAAGGGGGACCCAGGATGCGGCCTGGATGGACGGCGCGCAGGCAAGGGCCAGTACAAGGGCAACAAGTGTCGCAAGCCTTGAGGCGGAATGTCTCGTCATGTTCTCTCAAACCCCCGTTCATGCATGGTATGGGACCGCTTGACAGAACAAGACAAGACCATAAATTTCCAGGCATGTAAACACCTATGCCGATTCATCTCCGGTTTCCATCATGGCTGGTTTTCCTTTGCACCTCATGCCGGAAGAGATGTATGACGTGTTACATTGTGATGGGGAGGGTACTGCATGAGTCACCATCTCTTCAATGACAGAAGGAAGTGCCTCCGGAAACCGCTTCGGGAACCCGTAAAGATCAGGCTCGGGGACGTGATCAGGGGGGACGGGTATACGAAGGATATCGGCACACGGGGCATCTGTGTCGTTTCGCCAGACCCCTTTTCCTACTTCCGTCCCGAGCAGGCCGACATCCTCATGGACAAGACCATGCTGGTGACCATGCCCGGCCGATCCCTCACCCTCCAGGGCACTGTCGTGAGGATCAACACCCGTACCAACGAGCTGGCCATGGTCATCACGCACACCTCGGGCAATGAACGGTGGAAGTCTTTCAGCAGGTAAGTGTTCACCCTGCCGGATTGCCCATTCCATGAGGAAGCATCGTATGGTTTGTACGTATGATTGCGTCTGCGGCATTCTGTGAGAGCCGAATCCTACAACCAACCCAGGATCGGGGCACTATCACTGCCGGGTGTGACTTCAACCCTGTCCCAGCAATCATGAGCCATAGGAAAACGTGAGCCGAATGTCCTTATTTTTGGGTTGTCCGACGGCCTTGTTGCTTTCTCAATTTGCACTATCCCCTTGATTATCTTATTGACATGCGTATTTGGCGGGTTATTATATTACACACTATGTCAATGGACAGGACACTATGTGCGATCTGTGCCTGGAGAGGTGACTGCAATAAGAAGTTCATGCACGGCAGCGGAGTCCACTGCCCTGACTTCACGAGGGACCTCACCATCCGGGCCAGGGAGGAAGAGAAGACAGAGGTTCTCAAGTCCAAGGCCGAAAAAGGGAAAAAGAAATCCAGGGAGATCCGCATCCTCTAGATTTCAGGGGGTCTTTCCCTTCAGGCAGGAACTGAGTCCTTCGCTTCTCCGAGGGGGAGAGAAATCTCCAATATATATTTTCGTCTTTCAGTGTTTCCAGACGCCTGATTCCCTGATTCCCCCCGGATCCAGCCCTTATGCCCTCTTCCGGTTCTCCAGCGCCGCCTTGATGAAGTCCCTGAACAGGGGGTGCACCTGCATTGGCTTGGATTTGAACTCGGGGTGGAATTGACATCCGAGGAACCAGGGGTGGTCCGGGAGCTCGATGATCTCCGCGAGGCCGGCCTCGGGGTTGCGTCCGCTGATGACGAGGCCGGCCGCCTCCAGCCGCTGTTCGAAGGAGGGGTTGAACTCGTAGCGGTGCCTGTGGCGTTCGGAGATCTCGGACGAACCATAGGCCTTCATGGCGAGGGTGTCCGGACGTATCGTACAGGCATAGGCGCCGAGCCGCATGGTGCCTCCCTTGCGCGTGATGTTCTTCTGGCCAGGGAGGAAGTCGATGACCGGCTCGGCAGTTCCGGGGTCGAACTCCGTGCTGTTGGCGCCCTTCAGGTCGCAGACACTCCGGGCGAACTCCACCACTGCCATCTGCATGCCCAAACAGATGCCGAAGAACGGCACCTTGTGCTGCCTCGCATACCCTGCGGCGCGTATCTTGCCCTCGATG
>JAKPQL010000030.1 GCA_029547045.1 Deltaproteobacteria bacterium
AGCACAAGCACCAGGGCCTGGAGAAGGACAAGCCGGACACCGGCCTCATCCGCATGGCGACGGACATCGCCGAGGCCCTGTTCAGGATCCTGAGCCAGGACGGGGTCATCCTCAGCCAGTCCTTCTTCCGCACCATGTTCACGACCTACATCGAGGAGTCGCGCATGGCCATCGAGAAATACAACGCCCTGTCGCTCATCAACGGCCTCACCTATGACCGCCACAGCGAGATCGAGGCCTCGGAGGCCTTCGTGGAATCGCTCAAGACGGCGACCGCCAACTATGTCGCTGACCCGGTGGGCATCCCCATGATGAGCGCCTGGTCCCGCATCCGCGCGGCCATCCCCGACTTCCAGGACCGGCTCAACGAGGCCGTGGAGGAGGACAACCGGGTGTAGTGCCGGGTCCTTCCTGCACCGCCTCTCACCTGAACATCACCGCGCGGAAGGCGATGTAGCCAAAGTATACGGCGAGAAGGGCCGCGCCCTCGGCACGGGTGATCCTTCTCAGGGAAGTCATGGCCATAGGCAGCAGGATCAGGGAGATGGCGAGCATGGCCGCGAGGTCGAGCCTGCCCCCTGCCGGGACCGCCACCGGGGCGATGGCGCCGGCCAGGCCGAGCACCAGGCACAGGTTGAAGATGTTCGACCCCACCACGTTGCCCACGGCCAGCTCGGGCTCGTTCCTCCACGCGGCTATGCATGAGGCCGCGAGCTCCGGCAGGGAGGTCCCCACGGCCACCACGGTGAGCCCGATGAGTCCCTCGGAGACACCCAGGCCCCTTGCCGCCCCCACCGCGCCCATAACCGTGAGCTTGCCCCCGGCCACGAGCAGGGCCAGTCCGGCCATGGTCCTCACCACATCGGAGAGAAGGGATCCGCCGGCAGAAGCGGCGATGCCGCCTTCCACCTCATCGAGATACCGGTCGGAGCGCCTCGCCCGCACGGCGTCGAAGATGTTGTAGTAGAGGAAGACCCCGAACAGGAGCAGGAGCACGAGACAGTCCGAACGCGAAAAGACGTCAGGCATGCCCTGCAGCAATCCATCGAGACCCAGGAGCACCGCCACCGCGGACACGAGGATCATCATGGGGATCTCGCGGACGATGACCGTGCCGCCCACCTGAATCGGCCTGAACACGGCGGCCAGGCCGAGGATGAGGCCGATGTTCGCCAGGTTCGACCCGACGACGTTGCCGAAGGCCACACCGTGGCTCCCCTGGAGCACGGCCACAAGGTTCACCACGAGCTCGGGCGCGCTCGTGCCGAAGGCCACGATGGTGAGCCCGATGATGAGCGGCGACACCCGCAGGGCCCGGGCGATGCCCGAGGCGCCCCGAACCAGGAGGTCGCCGCCTGAGAAGAGCATGGCGATTCCTGCCGCCAGAAAGAGCCCCGTGATCATGGCGGACACTCTCCTCCACTTTTCCACTGGAAATCAACCATCAAATGTATCATATCGGGGACCATGGACACAGGCCCATTGCCAGGCGGCACACCATGAAGACGGAAGGATTTACCCTCCGGGGGCTCATTGCCATCCTGAGGGGTCTGCCCGAGAACACCCGGGACCTCCTGCAGACCATGTTCCTGGGCGTCATGGCGGCGCTGTCCGCCGTGGCCTTCCTGCTCCTGACCAACTACGTCTTCCAGGTGACGTTCCTGTCCTTCGCCTCCCGCTCCCTCACCTTCTTCCTCATCGCGAGCTTCTTCGTCATCATGACCACCTCGCTCGTGGTGGGTTTGCTGCTGACCAGGCTCAGCCCGGACGCTGCGGGCAGCGGGATCCCCCAGCTCAAGGCCGCGTACTGGAAGGAGGTGGGCTACGTCCACTGGCGGCCCGTGGTGGTGAAGTTCATCGCGGGCGTGCTCAGCCTGGGCGGCGGCACGAGCCTGGGCAGGGAAGGCCCCACCGTGTACATCGGCGGCGGCCTCGCCTCGGTGCTTTCAGGTCATCTCGGCTACCCCAAGCGGCTCCGACGCGGAGCCATGGTCATCGGTGCGTCGGCGGGCCTGGCCGCGGCCTTCAACACACCGCTGGCCGCCATCACCTTCGTGCTCGAGGAGATCATCACCGACATCAACAGCCGCATCATCGGCCGGGTGGTCCTCTCCTCGGTGCTGGGTGCCTTCGTGGTATACGCCATCGTGGGCAAACAGCCAGCCTTCATCCTGCCCGCCATCGACGCGGTGTCCTGGAAGGTCTATGCGGTCTATCCCCTGGTGGCCATGGTGTCCTCCCTGGCAGGGGTCGTCTTCCACCGATCCACCCTGGCCTGGAGGGAACGGATCAAGGGCCAGCGAGCGGCCCCGCCCTGGTTCCTGCCCTGCTGCGGCGGGTTCATCACCTGGGTCATAGGGGTGGGTTGCTTCATCATAACAGGCAAGGTGGGCATCTTCGGCCTCGGGTACCACGACCTCTCGGAGGCCCTGTCCCATGGCTTCGTCTGGTGGATCGCGGGTATCCTCCTCGCTGGCAAGCTCGTGGCCTTCATCGCTTCCTACAGCTTCGGCGGCTGCGGGGGCATCTTCTCCCCCAGCCTCTTCCTGGGCGGCATGAGCGGGTTCTTCATCTCGGGCCTGGCCGGCCTCTGGCTCCCCCTCACCCCTTCGGACCACATCTCGGCCGCCGCCGTGGGCATGACCGCGTGCCTGGTGAGCATCATCCGGGCCCCCCTGACCTCGCTCCTCATCGTGTTCGAGATGACGCACCAGTTCGCGCTCGTGCCGGGCCTCATGATCGCTGTCATCGTGGGCAAGATCGTCTGCAGGCTCGCCGGAGACCTGAACTTCTACGACGCCCTGCTCGTCCAGGACGGCCACGAGCTCATCAAGATCAGACCTCCCGTGGACATCAGGGCATGGCAGAACCTGCCCGTGTCCGCCATCGCCAACAGCAAGCCCGTCATCGCGAGCAGCCTGGACAAGGCCTACCTCAAGGAACTCATCGAGAAACACCCGTACAACGGGTTCCCCGTGGTCCTCGACGGCACCCTCAAGGGACTGGTGACCCGCAAACAGATCGAGGGGACGCTCAGGACGGACACCTCCATAGAGCCCGAGGAGGCTGTCACCTGCTATTTCGACCAGCCGGTGCGCGACGTCGCCGACAAGTTCATCGATTCGCCCTCAGGGGTGATGGTTGTCATGGACCGGTCGACCGGATGGGTGGGCGGTATCATCACGCTGCACGACCTGCTCCGTGCCCAGGCCTCCATGATGGACTGATTGCCAGGGCTCAAACCCGGATTCTGCGTTTGGAGGGTTTTGGAGATCGGACTTGCAGAAAGACAATCCCGATTTTCCCGGCTCATCCGTTACCTGCACTCCTGGTGCGTATCCACCCTGGACGGACATCTTCGAATGAAAAATCCGGCTTCAATCACTTCATCTGAGAGCCTGCAGCAACTGAATCGGGTCCTGCTATAAGAAGGGAGACCGTCCACTCTTGGGCGTTCCCGGTAATGACGATCCGGTCCTCGGGCAGGCGGGAATGGATATAGGCCAGGAGGATCTCGTTCATCCGGGCCGTCACGTTCCTTGCCCTGGCGTTGCGGAAGAGCTGCGGGTCCTTGAGGCCTACCCGGGCTCTCACGGTATCGTGTTCGCGGATCTTCTCCAGCGGCCCGTCCATGTCCTGGCTGAGCCTCGAGGGAAGCACGGGGTAGCGGAAGCGGCAAATCGTCTGCGGAATCCGCTCTTCAGAGACCGGAACCACCATGCCGGTGTCGCGCTGGATCGTGGACGCGATAAACCCCAGAGCCTGGTCCGTGAGCGGCTCGTCTGCAATCCTGAACAGGGTGAGCCCTGCACTGCCGGGGTCGAACGCGTACCTCCAGGAATAGTACTGGGGTGCAGGGGGCTGGGTGTTGAGCCAATCAAGGGTTTTCCGAAGGGTCTTCCTCGCCGCCTCGTGACTGTCCATGCCCCCTGGCGCCTGCGGGGCCCTGGACTCCGGCGCCGGCCCCGCCCTCTCCATGGTCTCCATGAGCCTGTTGATGAACTCACTGCCGGTCTTGAAGGTCTTGCTCACGTACTCGTCCGAGGGGATGACATCCACCGACAGGGCCGGGTTCTCCCCCATGACGAGACGCAGCGTCACCTTCAGTTCTTCTGCCACCTTCTCCCTCTGCTCCGGGTCTCCCACGATGGTGAGCTTGAGGGTCACCTTTCTTCCCTCGAAGGTCTGCTGTTTGCTCAGGATACGGTACTTCTTCTCGAACTCCGCCAGGACCCGGTTGATGTTCTTCTTGGTGTTCACCTCCCACGCCACCTGCGATAGCGCCGACGACAGCGGCACTGCGATGACGAGCACGAAAAGCAGGGGCAAGGCGATCTTGAGCCGTGCCCACCGCAGCGCCTTGCGCTCCGCTATGTGGAGGGACTTCACGAACCGGTACGTCGCCCTCATCTTCTCCTGCCCCCCGATGATCTGATTCTCCAGGCGGCTCACATCGACCCTTGCGAATCCTGCCAGCAAAAAGAACAGGTCAGAGACCAGGATGATGGCCGCCAGGTTTGCGATGAAGAGCAGGGTGGACCCGAGAAACACCTTGCCGTCCACTATGCCCAGGCCGAAACCCATGACGCACAGGGGAGGAACCAGGGCGATGGATATGGCCGTGCCGGCGGCAGCGCTCACCGTGTCGCTCGCCTGACGGGCCGTGGTGAGGGATGCCACCACCGCACAGAACAGTGCAACGAAGAGGTCCAGCGCGTTGGGCTGGGTACGGGCCGCGATCTCCGGTGTGATCTGCTCGAAGGGCAGGATCACGGTGGTGAGCGCCGCGAAGACCACCACGCCCGCAGTGCTCAAGAAGACCCGTATGAGCGAGCGCAGGGCGAGGTAGAGGTTGCCCACGGCGAAGGCCATGCCGGTCTGCACGAGGGGGGTCATGAGCGGGGAAACGAGCATGGCGCCGATGACCACTGCCGTGGAGTTCATGACCAGGCCGAAAAAGGCGATTCCCGCGGAGATGGCCAGGTATATCCAGTATACGGCAGGATTCTGCTCGGTGGATGCGAACAGCTCCTCGGCCACCCCCTGGATGCGGTCCTCGTGCAGGCCGATGAGACTCAGGAACCGCCTCTGCAGAATTCGGTCCATGGTGAAAGTATAGCCCCGGGAACGATCAGGGCAAGGCCCTGGAGGCCCTGCGGCGCACGATGGCCTTTTCAATACCCACCACCACCATCACCAGGGATGCGGCGATGACGATGCGCGCCCATGCATCCACGCCGATGGGGCTCGTGTGGAATGCCGTATTCATGGCCGGGGCATAGGTAAAGAGGAGTTGCAGGAGGACCATGAGCCCTGCCCCGCCGAAGACCCACGGGTTGGAGAAGAACCCCACCTCGAAGACCGACTTGGTGAGCGACCGGCAGTTGAAGAGGTAGAAGAGCTCGCCCATGACGAACACGTTCACCGCCACGGTCCTGGCCACCTCGGGCGAGGACCCGGCGTAGAGCAACTCGTACTTGAACAGGCCGAAGGCGCCCAACAGCAGGAGGAACCCCACGATGATGATCCGCCATATGAGAGTGCGGGTAAGGATCGGTTCCCCTGGGTTGCGCGGGTGCCGGTCCATGATGTCCGGCTCCTTGGGCTCGAAGACGAGCATGAGGCCGAGCAGCACGGCCGTGGTCATGTTGATCCACAGGATCTGCACGGGCAGGATGGGAAGCACCGCGCCCACCAGGACGGCGGCCAGGATCACCAGTCCCTCGCCGATGTTGGTGGGGAGCGTCCACACGATGAACTTGGTGAGGTTGTCGTAGGTGCCCCTGCCCTCCTCCACCGCGGCCTCTATGGAGGCGAAGTTGTCGTCGGTGAGCACCATGTCCGAGGCCTCCTTGGCCACGTCCGTTCCCGTGATGCCCATGGCCACGCCGATGTCGGCACGTTTCAGTGCAGGGGCGTCGTTCACCCCGTCCCCGGTCATGGCCACGACGTTGCCCTTGGCCTGGAGGGCCTCCACCAGCCGGAGCTTCTGCTCGGGCGCCACCCGGGCGTATACCGAGACGTCGTCCACGATGTCTATGATCTCGCGGTCGCTCATGGATGCCAGCTCCCTTCCGGTCAGCACCCGTGTCGCGTTGTGCAGGCCGATCCTCCCGGCAATGGCGCTGGCGGTGAGCGCATGGTCCCCGGTGATCATCTTCACGCGGATCCCGGCGGTGTGGCAGTTCTTCACCGCCTCCACGGCCTCGCCCCGGGGCGGGTCGATCATGCCCTGCAGGCCCAGGAAGGTGAGGCCCGCTTCTATGTCATGGTGGTCGATCCTGTGTTTGGCTCCCTGCACGATTTTCCGGGCAAAGGCCAGCACCCTGAGGCCCTGGGACGCCATGGCGTCCACGGAGGCGTGGATGGCCCTCCCGTCGAGATCCACTGGCGAGCCCTCCCTGCCCAGGGCCGAGGAGCTGCGCTCCAGAACGGCCTCCACCGATCCCTTCACGTAGACCACGGCCTCCTGCCCATGGGCATGGAGGGTGGCCATGTACTGGTGATGGGACTCGAAGGGGATGGTGTCGAGGCGCTCAAACCGCGAGATTTCCCGTTCCACAAAGAGGCCAGCCTTGGCCGCCGAGACGATGAGGGCGCCCTCGGTGGGGTCTCCCTGCACGGCTAGCCGGCCCTCTTTCTCGGCCAGACGGCTGTCGTTGCAGAGCAGGCCGCACCTGAGGGTCTCCACGAGGGCTGCCGTGGGATCAGCCTCTTCGGACAGGCCCTGGCGGGTGATCCCGCCATCCAGGGAGTACCCTGTGCCGCCCACCTCCCAGGCCTCGCCTCCAGCCACGATCTCCTGGACCGTCATCTGGTTTTCGGTGAGCGTGCCCGTCTTGTCCGAGCAGATCACCGTGGTGCTGCCCAGGGTTTCCACGGCCGGGAGCTTGCGGATGATGGCCCGCCTGCGTGCCATGCGCGCAACGCCGATGGCCAGCGTGATGGTCAGGGCCGCGGGCAGTCCCTCGGGGATGGCCCCCACGGCCAGGGCCACGGCGGCCAGGAACATGTCGAAGGCGCTCTGGCCGCGCAGGATGCCCACCACGAATGCCAGCGCCGCAAGCCCCAGAATCACGTAGAGCAGCACCCTGCTGAACTCCTCGATCTTGCGCAGCAGCGGCGTCTGCAGCTCCTCGGTCTCGGAGATGAGCGTCGAGATGCGGCCCACCTCGGTGTGGTCGCCGATGGCCACCACCACGCCCGTGGCCTGCCCGTAGGTGACCAGGGTGGACCCGTAGGCCATGTTGGTCCGGTCGGCCAGCACCGTGTCGTGGGGCAGGACCTCTTCGGACTTCTGGACCGGAAGCGACTCGCCCGTGAGCGCAGACTCGTCTACCTGGAAGTCCCTGGCCGCGATGAGGCGCAGGTCGGCAGGCACCTTGTCCCCGGACTGGAGCAGTACGACATCACCGGGGACCACCTCGGCGGAAGAGATGCGCACCTTCGATCCCGAGCGTACAACAGTGGCCTCGGTGACCATGGTCCTGGCCAGGGCCTCCATGGCCTTGACTGCCTTGGACTCCTGGACGAAGCCGATGACGGCGTTCACCAGCACCACGCCGAAGATGACCCCTGCGTCCACCCATTCCTGGAGCAGTGCCGTGATGAGCCCGGAAACGATGAGGATGTAGATCAGTGGCTGGTGGAACTGGAGGAGGAACCGCAGCAGCGGCCCCTTGCCCTTCCTGGTGGTGAGGACGTTGTCACCGAAGCTCTCCCGTCTTTCCTCGATCTCGAACTGGTCGAGCCCCTTATCCCTGTTGGTTTCGAGGAGATCGATCACCTCCGTGGAGGGCATGTGGTGCCAGTGCTTCCCCATAAGCTGTTCCATACATTCCTGCTCCTTTTCTGCATGGTGCGGGTCTCCGTTATCCGTGGATCCCGATCCCCTGAAGGCCTTGGTGTTCCGGTGCCCTGACAGGTCGGACCGGGCATCTGGAACGAGGCTTCGCGACGGATCGCGTTCTTCTGTACTCTGATGATGGAATAGAAATGCCTTCTATACCAGATCCGGCCCGGTCAAGAAACCTTTTTCGGTTTTCATACTGCGCACGGCCACGCTGGTCCCGCAGGCTCCTTTCCCGTGGTCTGTCCACGGAATCCCGTGATGTTCATATACTGTATGACGCACGCCTGCCACCACGGCCCGGAACAGTAGATCCCGGATGGTCACTGCACCCCTGTTCGGTTTGAATGATCCCGAATCTCTTCCCCTACGGATCAGCTACACATGGGCAGGTACTATGTGCTCCCGCAGCAGTCAATTCCGAATGCCCTGCCCGGAACGATCACATCGCGCCTGCCGCACGCGATCCGTGCCGTATTTGTCTTGCCATTTCCCAGTGTATGGTGTTAGTACGCCCTGCATGGTTCTGCAGACACGATCCCGCCTCGCCGCACCGGTACCCGATGCCGGCCTCAGCCGCGCCGGCACGGGATGCACCCCGCCCTGAGAGCACCCGCCACACCCCAGCCGGAGAAACCCTTGCCCGGGCCACAGAATCATACGGCCCACTTCGGGGCCTGGGGGTGCGTGCTGCACAACGGGTGGTAAGGGATCGTCCTGACCATCACACGGAGAAAGGAATACACTCACCATGAGCTTGAGTCACGAGATACTGCGGAGAAGGACCCTGGCCATCGTTTCGCACCCGGATGCGGGAAAGACCACCCTCACGGAGAAGCTGCTCCTCTACGGCGGAGCGGTCCAGCTGGCGGGCTCGGTGACCGCGCGGAAGAGCCAGCCGGCAACCACCTCGGACTGGATGGAGCTCGAGCGCAAGCGCGGCATCTCCATCAGCTCCACCGTGCTTACCTTCGAGTACGACGGCTGCCTCATCAACCTGCTGGACACCCCGGGCCACCGGGACTTCTCCGAGGACACGTACCGGGTGCTCACGGCCGTGGATGCCGCCATCATGGTCGTCGACGCCGGCAAGGGCATCGAGAGCCAGACCCGCAAGCTCTTCGAGGTCTGCAGGCTCCGCGGCATCCCCATCTTCACCTTCATGAACAAGATGGACAGGCCCTCCCGGGAGCCGCTCGCCCTGCTGGACGAGCTGGAAAGCGTGCTGGGCATAGGCGCCTGCCCCATGAACTGGCCGCTCGGAACCGGCGACCGGTTCCGGGGGGTCCTGGACCGGAGGACCGGCCTCGCCCACTTCTACGAGCGCACCCCGGGTGGGGCGTTCCTGGCGCCTGTCTCCACCTGCGGCATGAGGGACGCGGCCGTGCGGGACCGCATGGATGATGTCTCCTATATGGCTGCATGCGAGGAGATGGAGCTCCTGGACGGTGCAGGCGCGGGGTTCGATCCAGCGGACGTGCTCGCCGGCAGGATCACCCCGGTGTATTTCGGGAGCGCCCTGAACACGTTCGGCGTGCAGCTGCTTCTGGACGGGTTCATCGAGCAGTCCGCCCCACCCATGCCCCGCATGAGTCGGGGTGTTCAGGTGAGGCCCGATGACGAGGCATTTTCCGGGTTCGTCTTCAAGATCCAGGCGAACATGGACCCCAACCACCGCGACCGGATCGTGTTCATCCGGGTGGTCTCGGGCCGGTTCACGCGTGACATGACCGTGACGCACGTTCCCACCGGAAAGAAGATGCGCCTGTCGAACGCAAACAAGATGTTCGGCCGCGACCGCGAGACCATCGACGAGGCCTATCCGGGCGACGTGGTGGGCATCGCGGGCGCGAAGTTCCTTTCCATCGGCGATACCCTGAGCGAGGACCCGCAGGTCCTCTTCGAGGAGATCCCGCACTTCCCGCCCGAGTGCTTCGCCTTCCTGCACAACGACGTCCCGTCCAACCACAAGCGATTCCGCGAGGGCCTGAACCAGCTGCTCACCGAGGGAGTGGTCCACGCATTCGAGCTGCCCGATGCGGCCCAGCGCATCCCGCTGCTGGCCGCCGTGGGGCCCCTGCAGTTCGATATCGTGAAGTACCGCCTTGAGACCGAGTACAACGCTGCCTCGCGCCTGGAGATGGCCCCGTGGACCCTGGCCAGATGGTTCCGGGACAGGGCCGTTTCCCCGGGCAGGCTCATGCTGCCGGGCGGCGTCAGGATGGCCAGGGACGGCGCAGGGGACCCGGTGCTCCTCTTCCCCAGCGAGTGGTCGGTGACCTATTTCCAGGACAACAACAGGGACGTGGAGCTCAGCGAGTACCCGGTATCGACCCCTGTAGACCGGATTCGACGGGTCGCCTGAGGGGGGATTGGAAACAGGAGCGGATATGCACGGCAAACCCACGTTGAAGGATGCGGTCCATGGATGAGGCTGCAATGAAGCGATACGAGCAGATCCTCAGGGTCCTCCTGAACGACCTGCGGTCCCGGGGGAATCCGGCCGTTGACGAGTCCGCACCCGTGCTCGTGGACAGGTCCATGGGCAGGGTCTCCCGCGGTGACGCCATCCAGGTGCAGCAGATGGCCCTGGAGATGAAGCGACGCCTCAACGAACGGGTCCAGAGGGTGGAGTCGGCGCTCCTGAGGATCAGCCACGGCACCTACGGGATCTGCGTACGCTGTGGTGAGCCCGTCGGAGAGGGCAGACTCGACGCCCTTCCCGAGGTGGTACTGTGCGTCGATTGCGCATCGGCTGCCAAACGATAGTCTCGTGAGGTTCGGTCTTATCCCATGACCACTGCATGCCCCCTCTGCTCCTGCAGAACCCCGTTGACCCGGCTGGAAGGCCCCCTGGGCAGGATTTTTTGGTGCTGCGGCACATGCATGCTCATCTTCGTGGAGGAGCGGTTCCTGCCCTCCAGGGACCAAGAGGAGGCCCGGTACCGGATGCACCGGAACACCGGGGAGGATTCGGGTTATGTGGCATTCCTGAACCAGGCCGTCGAGGCCGCACTCTCCTTTCTGAAACCAGGCATGAAGGGGATGGACTTCGGATGCGGGCCCGTCCCGACCCTGAGCACGCTCCTGGAGAAGTGCGGCATGCGCTGCGGGAACTACGACCCCCTGTTCTTCCCCCGCGTGCCCGAGGGTCCCCATGATTTCATCTTCGCCACCGAGTGCTTCGAGCACTTCTTCTCACCGGACAGGGAGCTGCTGAAGATCAAGGCCCTGCTCGCGCCCGGGGGCATCCTCACCATCATGACGGAACCATGGACCTGCCTCGACGGATTCTCCACATGGCCCTACGCGCGGGACGCCACCCACGTCTGTTTCTACCACGACCGGACCATGGACTGGATCTCCGAGAAATACGGATTTCACAGGATGCCGTCCTGCAATGCACGGGTGAGTGTGATGAAGAGCAGGGATCTATGAGACCGCCTTTCACCTGATATCCTGCCTGTGCCCCGTGTGTACAGGTCTGCCCGGCGGACTGACCCCTTTCGCTCACACCCATTGACAGCGGACAGTCTTTGCAGTACATAGTCTTCGCCATACCGGGGATGGAGTCCCCCCTAGAACCGCCAGGCAGGCTGATGACTCCTGTCAGAGCAATCTGAAGGAGCTGAGTATGGAGCTTGCATCCAAGAGTGCACCCGGAGCAGACACCAGGGAGCTTGTCACAAAAGTAAAGGATGCTGCCTCGCGGTTTCACCTCGTGTCCCTGAACCGCCAGATCCAGGTCTGCGAAAACCTTCTGGAGGAAAACCCCCTCATCGACGTGGCCATCCTTGGGCAGTTCAAGGCGGGAAAGAGCTCGTTCATCAACAGCCTCCTGGGCAGGGATATCCTCCCGGTGGGGGTCATCCCGGTGACCACGGTGATCACCCGGGTGCTCTACGGCCCACAGGAGCGGGCCACCATCACCTTCATCGACGACACCCGCGTCGAGATCGGCCTTGACGAACTGGGCACGTACCTCTCCGAGTCAGAAAACCCATCCAATGCCAAGAACGTGGACGTGGTGGACATCGAGCTGCCCCAGCTCGATGCATACCCGGGGCTGCGCCTGGTCGACACCCCGGGGCTGGGGAGCGTGTTCCGGTACCACAAGGAGGTCTCCGAGAACTGGCTCCCCGAGGTAGGGGCCGCGCTGCTGGCCATCAGCGCGGACCGGCCGCTGTCAGAGCACGACCTCAACCTTATCGAGGACCTGTCCCGCCACACGCCCATGATCGTGATCCTGCTCACCAAGGCCGACCTCTTGAGTTCGGAGCAGCAGGACGAGGTGGTGCGGTTCTTCCGGCAGACGCTTCAGCGCAGGCTGAACCGGGAGTACCCCATATACCTCTACTCCACCCGTATGGGCATGGATGCGTTCAGGGGCCGCATCGAGACCGAGCTCCTGAAGGGACTGTCCCGCAACCGGGACCAGGAGTTCGGCCGTATCCTCACCCACAAGACCCAGTCCCTGCTCAGGAGCTGCCTGTCCTACCTCCAGATCGCCATGAAGACCTCCGTGGAGGCGGACCGGAACCGGGATGAGCTGAAGTCCCGGATCCTGAACGAAAAGGTCAGCTATGAGCAGATCACCGAAGAGATCGGCGTCATCACCAGGGAGTGCCAGAGGCAGACGAGGAGCCTCCTGACGAATCACCTCTCGAAATTCAGAGACCCGCTCACGGAAAAGCTCAGAAAACAACTGGCCGGTGAACTCCCCTCGTGGAAGGGAAACCTGTGGAAGCTCACCAGGCGGTACGAGGCATGGATGGCCGAGGCCATGGAGGAGGAGATCCGCAGCATCTCCCGGGCGGAGAACAGGCACTTCTACGGCACCCTGAACAAGGCCCATGCAAGCCTGGCCCGGTACCTGGAGACCTTCCGGATGATGCTCGACGACAACATCCACAAGGTCCTCGGCATACGGCTCGCTCAGGCGGATTGGAAGATCGAGGTGAGAGAGCCCGACAATCCGGATATCGTGGTGCTCTACACCTTTGACTTCAAGTTCGACCTCCTGTGGTTCCTCATCCCCATGACCCTCTTCAGGAGGTTCTTCGAACGGCACTTCCTGGGCGAGATACCCTGGGCGAGCGAGGTGAACATCTCCCGGCTCATCACCCAGTGGGAGACACGGATCAACAAGGCCATGGACGGCCTGCGCAGACAGACGGAGCACTATATCGCTGACGAGCTTGCCACCATCGATGCTCTGTTGTCAGAGACCACTGGCCGTACTGATGAAATACGCAGGCAGATCCTCACCCTTGAGGGATTGATGCGAGGCCTCTGATCAGAGAGAAAGGCGGGGATTATCCCCGCCTTTCTCTTCCCTTGTTGATGACCGAATCAGGCCTTCTTGTGGTGCTCGCGCCTTTTGAACCCAAGAACGAGCAGGAAGCCTATGATGAGAAGCGCTGCTGCTATGTAGAGCGATTGGTCCTTGAACTGGGCGAATGCCAGTGGTCCGATGATGCCTGCGCATGCCCACGCAGTGAGCATGAACCCGTACACCTTACCGATGTAGCCCGGGCCGAAGTTGTCTGCCGCAAAGGCGGGCATGGTCGCGAAGCCGCCACCGTAGCAGGCAAGCAGGTAGCATGCGGCAATCAGGAACAGCCAGTAGCTGCTGATGATGCCCATGGCAACCAGGATGTAGATGACAGCCTGCGAGGCGAACATGAATCCGAACACGCCCCTCCTGCCCACAGCCTTGATGTCGGATACCCGGGCCCAGAAGAGTCTGCCAAGTCCGTTGAAGATGGCCGATATGGACACAACCGTCCCGCCGGCAACAGCAAGGGCCTTGGTGAGGGCCTCGGGGTTGGCAAGGACAGATGGGTCGGTTATCAGGGGCTTATAGTACTCCTGCGCCAGGGGCGAGAGCTGTGAAATGAGCCCCAGACCTGCCGAGACGTTCAGGAACAGCATGCCCCAGAGCATCCACCACTGGGGGGTCTTTATCGCTTCATCAAACGTGAAAGAGTCGGCCGCGGAAACAGTGGTAGCGGAAGGGGTAAATCCTGCAGGCAGCCATCCTGCGGGCGGATTCTTGAAGAGCTGTGCTGATCCGACGACCAGCACCAGGAAGATCACGCCCCATATATAGAATGTCTGAGCCACGCCCGATTGGGTTAATCCGCCGGTATAGGCAATGATCATGGCAGGGGCGATCTTGCCCATAAAGAATGCGCCGAGTCCGAAGCCCATGACCGCAAGACCAGTCACGAGACCACGCTTGTCAGGGAACCAGCGGATGAGCGTAGCAATGGGAGTTACGTAGCAGAAGCCGTTTCCGAGACCGCCTATAAAACCATAGGCCACATAGAGAAGGGTCAGGCTGCCGACCTGGTCAGCCAGACCTGAGAGAAGCGTGCTGGCGGCAAACAGGATACCACCCACTGTAGCCACGAAACGCGGTCCCTTCTTGTCAACCAGAGTCCCGCCGAATGCCGCGGCAGTACCAACCATAAACATGAATATCATGAAGGTCAACTGTGTCTGGGTTTCGCCCCACCCGTGGACGCTGATCAACGGCTTTTTGAAGACCGACCATGCATAGACAGTGCCCAAGCACAGTTGCATAATCACGGCGGCTCCTGCGATCACCCACCGTTTGCTTTCCAGATTCTCACTTGCCATATAAACCCCTCCTCTTGGTATATGCTTGTTTTTTTTATTCAATCCGCTGGGAAATTGTACGTCCTTTCCCGGATCATACTTTCATACATTATGTACCATCGATTGGCAACACTTTCCGTGGGTGAATCTTCATTCATGTTCCAAGGGTCTCCCGTCACGAACCCTGAACATCTCGTTTGCGAGATACATACGTGCTGATCAACCCTCTGCAGTTCATAATAAAAGGCCATGCCCTTTCGGGCATGGCCTTTCAGATACCTGATTGTTGATATATACCTTATTGCCAGGCTATCCTTTGCAGGTGTTCATTTGTTTCACGTACACCATAAAGTAGGCAAGTCCTACGAACACGGCACCACCCACGATATTCCCCAGGGTGACCGGGATGAGGTTGTTGATGAAGAACCCGCTCCAGTTGAGGAGCTCGGCCTTGGCCCCCAGTGCCGCGACTGCCTCCGCCATGCCGGCATCTGCCTTGAGCAGGATGCCCATGGGGATGAAGTACATGTTGGCCACGCAGTGCTCGAACCCGGATGCCACGAAGGCCATGATGGGGAAGAAGATGCCAAAGACCTTTCCCACCACGTCCTGGGAGGCCATGGCGAGCCACACTGCCAGGCAGACGAGCCAGTTACAGCCTATGCCCCGGTAGAATGCCTCTGAGAAGCTGAGGTTCACCTTGCCCGCCGCGATGCCGAGTGCCGTGGTGCCCACTGCATTGCCCCCTGTCTGCCAGAGGTTGGACTCGTACATGATGTAGACGAGCAGCAGGGATCCGATGAGGTTTGCAATGTAGACGAATACCCAGTTGTAGATGAGTCCCTTGAGGCCGAACTGCTTCTGGGAGAGCCCAATGGTCATGAGGTTGTTGCCGGTGAAGAGCTCGGCACCCCCGATGACCACCAGCATCAGTCCTACGGAGAATACCGCGCCCCCCATGAACTTCGTCATGCCCACGCCCAGCTTGTCGGCCGTGCCTGTCATGACCATTGTTGCCAGTTCAGCTCCGAAACCGATGTAAGCCCCTGCGAAAATACCAAGGATCGTCATCTGCAGAAATGGCAAGCAGGATTTTGTTTTCCCTGCATTCGAAATGGCCTCTGCTACCTGGAGCGGTGTATTAAATCCCATATCTCGCCTCCATCTCTTTGATGTGTATCTCTATTATAAGTACCTCTCGAAATCGAGTACTTATGCTCCCATGAAAGGATCATCTACGCCACTTTGCGCAGCTTCACCGCGCAGACCTTGTACTGCGGGATGTTGGCAACGGGGTCGATGGCCGCGATGGTGAGCCTGTTCACCGCTGCCTCGCTGTAGTGGAACGGGATGAACACCACCCCCTTGTCCACCCTGCCCGACACGTCGGCCACCACCTCGATGGTGCCTCTGCGGCTCGTGATCTCCACCCTGTCGCCCTGGGAGATGCCCAGCTTCTTCGCATCGTCCGTGTTGATCTCCACGAAGGCCTCCGGGGTCCTCGAATTAAGCCCCTTGGACCGCCGGCTCATGGTGGCGGTGTGGTACTGGTAGAGGATGCGGCCCGTGGTGAGCGCGAACGGGTAGTCGGCATCGGTCTGCTCGGCCGGCGGCTGGTACTCGCACACGGAGAACAGGCCCTTGCCCCGGGTGAAGGCCACTGAATGGAGGATGGGCGTACCCGGGTGCTCCTTGGTGGGGCACGGCCACTGGATGCCCTTGTGCTCGATGCGTTCATATGTGATGCCCGCGTACGATGCCGTGACCTTGGCGACCTCTTCGAACACGGCCCTGGCGCTGTCATAATTCCAGTTCGCACCCATCTTGTTGGCAATGTCCGTGATGATCCGCCAGTCGTCTCTTGCCTCGCCCGGCGTACCCACGGCCTTGCGGACCCGCTGTACCCGGCGCTCGGTGTTGGTGAAGGTGCCTTCCTTCTCGGCCCAGGCCGCGCTCGGCAGAACCACGTGGGCGAGCCTGCCCGTCTCGGTGAGGAAGATGTCCTGCACGATGAGCAGTTCCAGGTTCTTGAAGGCGTGCTCCACGTGCGTGATGTCCGGATCCGACATCATGGGGTTCTCGCCCATGACGTACAGGGCCTTGATGGTCCCCTTGGCGGCACCTTCCACGACAAGGGGGATGGTGAGGCCGGGCTTACCGGGCAGCTTCACGCCCCAGGCGTCCTCGAAGGGCTTGCGCTCGGCATCCTCTGCCACCTTCTTGTACGCCGGCAGGTTGCCCGGCAGGCAGGCCATGTCGCAGGCGCCCTGCACGTTGTTCTGACCCCTCAGCGGGTTCACCCCGGTGCCGGGCCTGCCGATGTTGCCCGTGAGCATGGCCAGGTTGGCGCACGACTTCACGTTGTCAGTGCCCGTGACGTGCTGGGTGATGCCCATGGCGTACACGATGGACGACGCGCCGGAGGTGGCATAGAGCCTGGCGGCAGTCTTCAGATCCCCGGCAGGGATGCCGGTGATCTTTTCCACATACTCGGGGGTGTACTTCTTCACGGTCTCCTTCAGCGCGTCGTAATTCTCGGTGCGTTCGCTGATGAAGGCCTCGTTGGCGAGCCCTTCTGCAATGATCACGTTCATCATGCCGTTGAGCCAGGCGATGTCCGTGCCGGGTCTCTGCCTGAGGTGGACAGTCGCGAACTTGGCGAGTTCGATGTTCCTCGGGTCGGCCAGGATGAGCTTTGCGCCTCTCTGGGTCACGGCCCGTTTGATGAAGGTGGAGATCACCGGGTGATTCTCCGTGGTGTTGGTGCCCGTTATGAGGAAGCACTTCGACTCCTCCATGTCCGCGATGGAGTTCGTCATTGCCCCGGAACCGAATGCAGCGGCCAGACCGGCCACGGTGGAGCTGTGTCAGAGCCGGACGCAGTGATCCACGTTGTTGGTGCCGATCACCGCGCGCAGGAATTTCTGGAAGAGGTAGTTCTCCTCGTTGGTGCACCGTGCCGATGAGAAGCCCGCCACTGAATCCGGGCCGTTTTTCTCCTTGATGACGGCGAGCTTGTCAGCCACATAGGCGACGGCCTCGTCCCAGCTCGCCTCCTTGAGTTCGCCGTCCACCCTGATGAGGGGTTTGGTGAGCCTCTCGGGGCTGTCGAGGAAGTCGAATCCGAAGCGGCCCTTGATGCACAGGCTGCCATGGTTGGGGGGCGTGGCATTCCAGCGCGGGGTGCTCACCTTGACCACCTTGCCATCCTTCACGTTGAGATCCATCTGGCAGCCCACGCCGCAGTACTCGCAGGTTGTGCGGACCTTGCGCGCCTCGCCCGCCCTGCTCTTGAAGCGGCCCTGCTTCTCATACAGGGCGCCCACCGGGCAGAGCCGGACACACTCGCCGCAGAACACGCAGCTCGAATCCTCATAGGCCAGATTGAAGGCGGGGCCCACCGAAGCGGTGGGGCCTCTGCCGGAGAAGTCCAGAACCTGGTTCACCTGGATCTCGTTGCACGCCCGCACGCACAGGCCGCACAGGATGCACTTGTTCATGTCGCGCACGATCATCTCGTTGGCCTGCTCCAGGGGCTTGACCGTGGGAGGCTCGGCGAAGCGCGGGGTGTCGATACCCAGCGAATATGCCAGGCTCTGGAGCACGCAGTCGCCGTTGCTCTCACAGACCAGGCAGTTGTGGTGGCCCTGGGTGAGCAGGAGCTCCACGGTGAGCCTGCGGGCCTTGAGCACCCTCTCGGAAGTGGTGGTCACCACCATGCCCTTTTCCGCGGGCATGGCGCAGGACGCCACCAGTGAACGCGCTCCCTGGACCTCCACCACGCAGACCCTGCAGGCGCCCACGGGCTTGAGCTGCTCCTGGTGGCAGAGCACCGGGATGGCGATGCCGTTGTCCCTGGCCACCTCGTAGACCGTCTGGCCGGGTGTGAAAGTATATTCCTTGCCGTCAATGGTTATAGTCATGCATATCCTCCTGGAACCCTTGATTCATTTATATTATGTACGCTCAGACATATATCGAGAGAGGTCTGCTGTCATGCATACGGCGAAACATATCCAATCTGCTAATATGCTCAATCCTGCACAATATTATCTTATTTATTTCATTCGCGTTATTGCGTTAAATAGCACGATCTGATTTCGACACAGGAAACCATTATCATCCTGCGGCAGGAAAATCCAGGGAAATCTTCCTTAGTGCCCGGAATCCCGGCCGTGGAGGGGTACTGCTCCGTATTGTTCAGAAATCATGTACTAATTCCCATCATTGCCTATCGGCCTGGTGATCCAGAAGAGACGCCTCATACGGAAATGGAGACAAAGCTCGTCCCAGCACCCCGTGAACGTACGAAATGGCAATGCCATAGTTGGTGATGGGTATCCGCCTTTCCTCCGTGGTCCTGATCCTGTCAAGCATCTCGGCGCGGTTGATCATGCAGCCGCCGCAGTGGACGATGAGCTTGTACGCCGAGACATCCCGGTCCAGGATGGGCCCTGCGTGCACGTCAAAGGCGATGTCCTTTCCCGTGTAGAGTTTCACCCACCTCGGAATCTTGACCCGGCCGATGTCGTCGGGCACCGGGTGGTGGGTGCATGCCTCGCAGATGAGCACCCTGTCCCCGTCGTGCAGGGAGTCGATGGCCTTCACCCCTTCCACGAACTTCGCGAGGTCTCCCTTGAGCCGGGAGAACACGATGGAGAAGGTGGTGAGCTTCACCGAGGTCGGCAGATCTCCCGAGACCTTGAGCACCACCTGGGAGTCGCAGATCACCAGACCAGGCGGCTCCTTGAGGCTGGAGAGGACGTACTCGATCTCCCGCTCCTTGACCACCATGGCCACGGCGTCGTTGTCCAGGACGTCACGGATCACCTGCACCTGGGGGAGGATGAGCCTGCCCTTGGGCGCGCCCAGATCGATGGGCACTACCAGGAGCACGAGATCGCCGTGGCCGATGATGTCGCCCACGATGGTGGAACGCTCCGCTTCCAGGGTCTTCGCTATCTCGATGATGCTGCTGCGGGCAGCATCCATGCCCCCTCCGGTGAGGCAGCTCACGGCCGCCCACGGGATGCCCTGTCCTTGGAGATCCCCTGCGAGGCGTTCATCCAGTGGCTCGATGTCCGTCTTGTTGAACACGAGCAGGGCCTTGGCCCCCCTTGCCCTGAGCTCTTCCACAAGCGCCCTGTCCTGCTCGTCGCACAAGGCCCCAGTGGTCACCACCACGGCCAGGTTGATCTTGCCCATGATGGCCTTTGTCCGGTTCACCCGCATCTCGCCCAGGTCCCCGGTGTCGTCGATGCCCGCGGTATCATATATATACACGGGCCCGATGCCGCGGATCTCCATGGCCTTCCCTACCGGGTCCGTGGTGGTGCCCGCTACGCTCGAGACGATGGACACGCTCTGGCCGGTGAGCGCATTGATGAAGGACGACTTGCCCACGTTCCGCTTGCCGAAGATGCCGATGTGCAGCCTGTTGGCCACGGGTGTGCTGTTCATTTCCGATACCCCATCATGCGGATCCTCTCAGGCGAGAGCAGCTCGTCGAGCCGCTGCTGAGTAAGGATCCCTTCATCGAGGATGATCTGCCTGAGGGTCCGCGGGTCATGCCGCATGAGCTGATAGACCTTTCCCGCCGGCTCGTGTCCAATGTACGGAGAGAGGTAGGTGAGGATTGCAAGGGAATCGTTCAGGTTCCGCCCCATCCTGGCCCTGTCGATGTCAATGCCAGCGACGACCCTCTCCTCGAACCTCACAAGCGTCAGGTGCAGAAGGGACATGGACTTGAGCACCAGGTAGCTGACCAACGGAAGGAACTGGTTCAGCTCGAGGTTTCCCAGGGCGGCAGCCTGGGCGATGACCGCATCAAAACCCATGACCAGGAGTGCGTTCTGGCTGGCGAACTCGCACAGCACCGGGTTCACCTTGCCCGGCATGATGGACGATCCCTCCTGCAGGGCGGGCAGCACCACCTCGCCGATCCCCCCGGACGGTCCGGAGGAGAGCAGCCGCAGGTCCTCGGAGATCTTCATGAGGTTCATACAGCAGGTCCTCACCAGGCCCGAAACCTCCACAATGGAGTCCAGGTTCTGGGTGGCGTCCACCATGTTCTCCGCCCGGGTGATGTTCAGGCCGGTGAGCTCCTTGAGCTTCTCGATGACGAGGAAAATGTACTTCTGTGGCGCGTTGAACCCGGTGCCGATGGCCGTGCCGCCGAGGTTGAGCACCTTTATGCGCTCCCTGGCCTTGAAGATGCGCCACCGGTCCCGTGCCACGGCCTCGGCGTACGCGGCGAACTGCATGCCCGCGGTGACTGGCAGGGCGTCCTGCAGCTCGGTGCGGCCTAGCCTAAGGATGCCCGCATACTCCTTCTCTTTCGCCTGGAGCGATCCCTGCAGCCTGACGATGGCCTCCTCAAGCCTGTCGAGGTGCATGAGCATGGCGAGCTTTAGCGCGCTCGGATACGTGTCGTTGGTGGACTGGTGCATGTTCACGTGGTCCAGGGGATGCACGAAGGCATAGTCTCCCCGTGCCCTTCCAGCCAGCACGAGGGCCCGGTTGGCGATGACCTCGTTCACGTTCATGTTCAGCGAGGTGCCTGCCCCGCCGCTCAAGGGGTTCACCACGATGTCTTCGAAATCCTCGCCGTCAAGCATATCGTCTATGGCCCCTGCGATCGCCGAGGCCTTGTCCCTGTCCAAAAAACCGAGCTCGGCGTTCGTCCGGGCCGCCGCCTTCTTCACAAGGAGATAGGCCCTCACGAACACCGGGTCGTGCCGCTCGCCAATGTCGCCGAAGTTCAGGAGGGCCCGGGCGGTGTGGATACCGTATGGACACTCGTCGGGCAACTCGAGGCTGCCGAGTGCATCGTGCTCTTTTCTCATGGCCTCTTCCTCCTCCCTCCCGGACCCTTGCCCATGGGCCTGCCCATGGCGCCGAAGAACTCCCGGAAGTCGTTGATGGCTCCGTCCGCCTTCTTCACGTCGCCCTTGCCCGGGTAGATCTCGTACCTCTTGGCACAGTCCTGGGGAGTGAACACGGGCATGAACACATTGGCGCCCGCCTTGAATGCCTTCATCCTGCTGTCGCCGTCCAGGACGCCCAAGGCCGTGGTGGACGGGATGTTGGTGTCCCGGGTCACAAGCCGGATCACGGCGAGCATCCTGAGTACCATCCCGGCGTCCCCTGCCTTGCTCCCCTTGAGCGGCGTCTCCTCGTGGGGAATGAAGGGACCGATGCCGATCATGTCCGCGCCGAGTTCCCTGATGAGCAGCACGTCGTCGGCCAGGTCTTCGGCCGTCTGGCCTGGCAGACCCACCATGCAACCCATGCCTACCTCGTAGTCGAGCTCCTTGAGCCACCTCAGGCACTGGATCCGGTCTTCCAGCGACCTGCCGGGGCAAAGCTCGGCGAAGAGCTCTGGATTGGCGGTCTCGTGCCTGAGCAGGTAGCGGTCCGCCCCGGCATCCCGGAAGGCGCGGTAGTCGTCGAACGGTCTCTGGCCGATGGACAGGGTGATGGCAAGCCCGGTCCGGGCCTTGATGTTCGATATGATGGCGCACATGCGTTCCCTGGTGTAGTGCAGGTCCTCCCCGGACTGGAGCACCACGGTGCCGCACCCGCGATCTTCGATAGCCTCGGCCAGGTCCAGGATCTCGTCATCGTCCATGCGGTAGCGGACTGCCTGCCGGTTGTCCCGTCGCAGCCCGCAGTAGCGGCAGTTGTTCATGCAGTGGTTGGAGAACTCTATGATGCCCCGCAGGAAGACCTCCTCGCCCACGCAAGCCGCGCGCACCCGGTCGGCGGACCGATAGAGGTGCTCGACGTGCTCCGCATCGTTGAGCGACAGGAGTTCGAGGATCTCTTCCCTGCTCAGACAGCCGCCCTGTTCGGCCCTGAAGAGAAGATCATCCGGGGCGCTAGATGTACAGGTCATGCTCCCCCTCTTCGATCTTCTTCAAACGCGTCTCGAGTAGCTGCTTGGTCTTCTTGCCCCTGGTCTCCTTCAGGAGCCGCTCGATAAGCTCCTCTCCAGCAATCTTGGTCTTGTCGCTCGCATAATCCTGGAGATATTCCTTGAAGGTGAGGATGGCGTTGGTGCGGCAGAACTTCTGGATGAGCCCTGGTTTGGCCATGTCCATGAAGTCCTCACCCACCCTGCCGAGCCTGTAGCATGCCGTGCAGAAGCTCGGGATGTGGCCATGGGTGGTGATGTCGTAGATCACCTCATCCAGGGTCCTGGTATCGCCGAGGTTGAACTGGGCCGCACGGAAGGCATCACTGTCTCCCTGCCTGTACCCGCCAGGGTTTGTGCGGGAACCTGCGCTGATCTGGGAGATGCCCAGATCGAAGATCTCGCTGCGGAGCGCTGCCGGCTCACGTGTGGATAGGATCATGCCCGTGTACGGCACGGCCAGGCGGATGACTGCCACGAGCTTCCTGAACTCGTCATCGCTCACCGGGTGTGGAGGCGTGATGGCGGCAGGCGCGTTGAGCGCAGGCTCCAGGCGAGGCACCGATATGGTGTGGGGCCCCACCCCGTAGGTGGAGTCCAGGTGCATGGCGTGGAAGATCAAGCCCAGGACCTCGTATTTGTAGTCATAGAGGCCGAAGAGCGCACCGATGCCCACATCGTCGATGCCTCCCTGCATGGCCCGGTCCTGGGCAGTAAGACGCCAGAGGAAGTCGGCCTTGGGCCCGCTCGGGTGCATTTCCCTGTAGGTGGCGTGGTGGTAGGTCTCCTGGAAGAGCACGTAGGTGCCGATCCTTGCCGCCTTCAGCCTCCGGAAGTCCTCCACGCTCTGTGGGGCGATCTCCACGTTGATACGCCTGATCTCACCGCCCTTCTCCGTGGTGGTGGCGTACGCGGTTTCGATGGCCTCGATGAAGTAGTCAAGTGAACTCCTTGCTTGGTTCTCTCCGCAGAGCATGAGGAGCCGCTTGTGGCCCTCCCGCTCCAGTGTCCTGACCTCATCGGCTATTTCCTCCATGGTGAGCGCCCGACGCTCGAGTTCCCTGTTGTCAATCCGGAATCCGCAGTACAGGCAGTTGTTGGAGCAGTAGTTCGAGATATACAGAGGGGCAAAGAGTACGAGCCTGTTCCCGTAGATCTCCCGCTTGATGAAGCGGGCTGTCGAGAGGATCTCTTGGACGAGTTCCTGGTCCTCGGTCTGGAGGAGGGTCGCCACTTCGTCGGGTGAAAGTCCCCTGAGCTCCCGTGACTTTTCTATGATCTCCCGCACCCGGGCCTTTTCCGGATCCTTTGCGCGTTGAAGCGTTTCGATGATGAGTGCATCGTTGATGAAATCCTGCATGGAAGACCTCCTCATGCCTTGGTAAGGACCGACTTCACGTCCACGCCGGGCAGGTTTCCGAGTTTCCCGGTGAGCGCGCCGATGTCGTCCGTGGTGCCGTTGATGATCAGCGCGATGACGTGGATTCCCTTTGGGTCGCAGGGAATGCCCATGCGGCCGATGATGACATCCCCGTAGGCCGCGAGTATCTCGTTCACCTTCATTGCCGACTCTTTCCTCTTACGGATGATGATGCTCACTATCCCGATTCTTCTTGATTTCTCTTCCATCCTTCAGCTCCATGAAAAAAAGACCTTTACCCTGCGTTGGAAGGGTAAAGGTCTTGTGCGAAGTCCTTCTCGTTACCCTCAAGGTCAGCTCCCTCCGGGAACCTCCCTCGCAGGCCTGGTGCCGGTATATGTGCGTATCTATTTGCTTGTGGCCACCTTCTTATGGGGCATGTCGGTACCCCGCTTCGTATACTTGGTATGGAGCAGCTTGTGGGACTTGTGCCCCAGTGGCTTCTCGAGGAAGATCTCGTAAATCCTCTTCACGGAGGGGTTCTCATGGGACTGGCGGAACTTCTGCACCGCACCGTCGTCCTTGTACAGGGCCGCGGCACGGGTGATTCTCTTTTCGTTGCTGGGCGCGATGGGCTGTCCGCCGCCGGACACGCAGCCGCCCGGGCAGCACATGACCTCGATGAAGGCGTAGTCGGCTTTCCCCTCGCGGATCTTGTCCATGAGCTTGCGGGCATTGCCCAAGCCGTGGGCCACGGCCACCTTGACCTTTCCGAGGGGACCCACTTCGACCGCTGCTTCCTTCACACCCTCGAGACCGCGCACCGGGGTGATGTCGAGGCTCTCGAGGTTGGTACCGGTTACTATGGCGTACACGGTCCTCAGCGCAGCCTCCATGACGCCGCCCGTGGCGCCGAAGATGGTCCCGGCGCCGGTGTACTCGCCCAGCGGGTTGTCGTAGTCGCCGTCCGGCAGGTTCGCGAAGTCGATGCCTGCCTGCCTGATCATGCGGGCAAGCTCACGGGTGGTCAGCACGTAGTCGACGTCCTGGTACCCGCTGTCGTTCATCTCGTCGCGCTGGCACTCGAACTTCTTGGCCGTGCAGGGCATGATGGACACCGACACGATGTCCTTGGGGTCGATCCCGGCCTGCTCGGCGTAGTACGACTTGATGAGGGCGCCCATCATCTGCTGGGGTGACTTGCAGGTGGAGAGGTGGTCGAGGAGGTCCGGGTAGAAGTGCTCGCAGAACTTGATCCAGCCTGGAGAACACGAGGTGATCATGGGGAGCTTGCCGCCCTCCTTCACCCGCTGGAGCAGCTCGCTGCCTTCCTCCATGATGGTGAGGTCTGCGGTGAAGTTGGTGTCGAACACCTTGTCGAAGCCGAGGCGCCTCAGCGCGGTGAGCATCTTGCCGGTGACCAGCGAGCCCACGGGCATGCCGAGGTCCTCGCCGAGAGCGGCCCGGATGGCAGGGGCCTCCTGGACCACCACGTGCTTCTTGGGGTCATGCAGGGCTGCCCACACCGCCTCGGTGTCGTCCTTCTCGTAGAGTGCGCCCACCGGGCAGGCGAGCACGCACTGTCCGCACATGGTGCAGTTGGTCTCGATCAAGGGCAGGTCGAAGGGCGGTCCGATGAACACCTTGTCGCCTCTGAATGAAGGCTGCAGCACGCAGGCGGTCTGGATCTCCTCGCACACGGTCACGCAGCGGTAGCACTTGATGCACTTGCTCGAGTCGCGCACGATGGACGGGCTGGACTGGTCGAGCTTCTTCGCCTTGTACTCGGGGTATGCGAAACGGACGCTCCGCAAACCCACGCTCTCTGCCACTTCCTGGAGCTCACAGCTGCCGTTGCGGATGCAGACGTTGCAATCCGTGGGGTGGTTCGCAAGCAGCAGCTCCACGTTGAGCTTGCGGGCGTGGCGCACACGCTCGGTGGTGGTCTTCACGATCATGCCTTCGGCCACCGGAAACACGCACGACGCCACCAGGTTCCTCTGGCCTTCCACCTCTGTCACGCAGACCCTGCAGGCACCGGGCGTGTGGTGGATCTCCGGCCAGGCGCACAGGGTGGGAATGGTGATTCCTACAGACTTGGCGGCTTCCAGGATGGTGCTGCCTTCCGGTACGCTCACCTTGATGTTGTCGATGGTCAGATTCACTGTCGCCATGCTGTCTTCTCCTCTTCAGCTGCTTTCCCTACAGCTCCGCGTCGCAGCGCAGGCACCTGCAGGCCTCTTTGTAGGCGGTCTTCTTGGAATAGCCCAGCTCCACCTCCTTGAAGGTGATCCTCCGCTCGGCCTTCTTGAGCTCGGGCATCTTGCCCCGGGGCGTTTCTACCACCTCCTCGTCCACCTCGAAGGGGATCTCGATGACCTCCTCGGGCGGGACCTTGTAGGCGGGCTCGTTGTTCTTTGCCCGGATGAAGCCGTCCACATCCGAAGCTGTCCTGTGGCCCATGGCGATGGCTTCCACCACCGTTGCCGGGCCGCTGGCCGCGTCGCCCGCGATGAACACGTTTCCGGCCGTGGTCCTGTTCTTGCCCTTGCCCGTCTTCTTGATGCCGCCCCACTTGTCCAGCGCCACGTCGGAACCGGCCGGGATGAACGAGGCATCGGTGTTCTGGGAGATGGCCGGAACGATGGTGTCGATGGCCAGCGTGAACTCGCTGCCCTGGATGGGTACGGGCTTGCGGCGGCCCGAGCGGTCGAACTCGCCCAGCCTCATGCGCTGGCACTCCACGCCCATGAGCTTGCCGTTCTTGCCGATGAGCTTTGTCGGGGCCACGAGATACTCGATCTTGACTCCTTCATGCTCGGCCGCCACTATCTCGTTCTCCCAGGCGGGCATGTCCTTGCGCTCGCGCCTGTACAGGATGGTGACGTCCTTGGCACAAAGGCGCACGGCCGTGCGGGCCGCGTCGATGGCGGAGTTGCCGCCGCCCACGATGGCCACCTTCGAGCCGATGTTGACCTTCTTGCCCAGGTTGACTTCCCTCAGGAATTCCACCGCGCCCCAGACACCGGAGAGGTCTTCGCCCTCGATGTCGAGCTTCCAGCTCTTGTGTGCGCCCACCGCGATGACGATGGCGTCGAAGTCCTTCCTGACCTGCTCGAAACTGATGTCCCTGCCGATGCGGGTGTTGGTCTTGATCTCGACGCCCAATGCCCGGATGTCGTCAACCTCCTGCTCCACGATATCGCGGGGCATGCGGTATTCGGGGATGGCATAGCGCATCATGCCGCCCGCGTAAGGCAGCTCCTCGAACACGGTGACCTTGTAACCCCTCAAGCACAGGTCCTGGGCCGCGGTGAGACCTGCTGGGCCGCCGCCTATGACCGCGACCTTCTCCTTGCGGGTGACCGGGATCTGGTCGATCTTGGGCCTCTTCGCGTTGTCCGCGATGTATCGCTTGAGCCATGCAATGGCCATGGGCTCGTCGAGCTGGCCCCTGCGGCACTTGTTGGCGCAGAACTGGGGGCAGACCCTGCCGCACACGCCCGGGAACGGGTTGGTGCGCTTCATGACCTTGAAGGCATCGGCGAGGCGGTTGGCCCTGATGAGCGCGATGTATGCAGGAATATCCATCTCGATGGGGCATGCATGCTGGCAGGGCGACTTGAACAGTTTGGAGCAGACCACCGCCGGGCACTTCTTGTCGTAGATGTGGGCCTCGTACTCGTGACGGAAGTAGCGGATGGTGGAGAGTACCGGGTTGGGTGCCGTCTGGCCGAGCCCGCACAGGGCCGAGTCCTTGATGACCGCGGCCAGGTCTTCCAGGAGCTCGATGTCGCCTTCCCTGCCCTGGCCATCGCAGATCCTCTTCAGGATCTCCAGCATGCGCTTGGTGCCCTCGCGGCACGGGGTGCACTTGCCGCAGGACTCTTCCTGGCAGAACTCCATGAAGAACTTGGCCGTGTCCACCATGCAGGTGTCCTCGTCCATGACGATGAGCCCGCCCGATCCCATGATGGCGCCGAGCTTGATGATCTCTTCATAGTCGGTGGGGGTGTTCAGCGCCTCGGCCGGGATGCAGCCCCCGGACGGGCCGCCCAGCTGGGCCGCCTTGTACTGCTTGCCCTTGCGGATGCCGCCGCCTATGTCGAAGATGATATCGCCGATGGAGGTGCCCATGGGGACTTCCACCAGGCCCACGTTGTTCACGGCCCCGGTGAGCGCGAACACCTTGGTGCCCTTGGAGCGTTCTGTGCCAATGGACGCATACCATGCGCCGCCGTTCAGCACTATCTGCGCGATGTTGGCGTAGGTCTCGACATTGTTGAGCACCGAGGGCTTCTGCCACAGCCCCTTGCTGGCAGGGAACGGCGGGCGGGGACGCGGCATGCCGCGCTTGCCCTCGATGGAGTTCATGAGCGCTGTCTCTTCGCCGCACACGAAGGCGCCGGCGCCCTGGTAGACATGGATGTCCAGGCTGTAATCAGTGCCCAGGATGTTTTTGCCAAGCAGGCCGTATTCGCGGGCCTGTTCGATGGCGATAGTGAGCCGCTTGATGGCGAGCGGGTACTCGGCCCTGCAGTAGATGTAGCCCTCGTTGGCCCCGATGGAGTAGCCGCCGATGATCATGCCCTCGAGCACGGCATGGGGGTCGGCCTCCAGGATGGAGCGGTCCATGAACGCACCCGGGTCACCCTCGTCGGCGTTGCAGAGGATGTACTTCTCGTCGCCGGGTGACTTGCGGGCAAAGGACCACTTCATACCGGTGGGGAAACCTCCGCCCCCACGGCCGCGCAGACCCGACTTCTTCACCTCCTCGATGACCTCGTCCGGGGTCATCTCGGTGAGCGCCTTGGCCGCGGCCATGTAGCCGTCGCGGGCGATGTACTCGTCTATCTTCTCGGCGTCGATGAGGCCCCTGTTCTTGAGCGCGATGAGCTTCTGCTTTCCGAAGAACGGGATGTCCAGCATGTGGGGGATGGGCTGAGCCGTGGTGGGCTCCTTGTACATGAGCCTCTTCACCGGGCGGCCCTTGATGATGTGCTCTTCGATGATCTCGGGAACGTCCTCTGCCTTCACGTACTGGTAGAAGGTGCCCTCCGGGTAAATGACCATGATGGGCCCTGCGGCGCAGAACCCGTTGCAGCCGGTCTCCACCACGGAAACCTCGTCGGTGAGATTCTTGGCGATCAGTTCCTGGACCACGGCCCGATGGACGGCCTCGCTGCCCGACGCATTGCAGCCGGTGCCGCCGCAGGTGAGTATGTGTGCGCGAAAGACCTTCATTTACCAACCCCCTTTGTGTCGTGCTCCGAGCCCCGGGCCATGACGAAATCCGTCTGCACCTCGCCTGCCATGATATGGCGCTTGAAGATCTGCCTGGCCTTGTTCGGGGTCAGGTATTCATAGACGATAGCGTCCTTGCCCTGCTCCTCGACTGTGGCCAGCGGCTCCCTGCTGCAGATGCCGATGCAGCCCGAGGTGGTGATGAGCACATCATTGATGTTGTTCTCACTGATCTCGCTCATGAAGGTGTCGAGGATCTCCTTGGCGCCGGAGGCGATGCCGCAGGTGCCCATGTGCACGGTGAGCTTCAGGCGCTTGGTGCCGGCCCTGAACTGGTCCTCTTTCTCCACCCTGTCCTTGATCTTTTTCAGATCGTCGATCGTCAGCTTCGCCATCTCGCCCCTCCTAGTTATACTTCGCGAGCACCTGCTCGAGTTTGGCCGGCTTCACCTGCCCGTGGGTGTCCGCGTCTATGACCACCACCGGCGCAAGCCCGCATGCCCCCAGACAGCGCACCGTCTCCAGGGAGAAGTTCCTGTCTTCCGTGCACCCGCCCGGCTCGATCTTGAGGATCTGGCTCATCCGGTCCAGGATGTTCTGCCCGCCGCGCACGTAGCACGCCGTGCCGAGGCACACGCGGATCACGTGCTTGCCCCGGGGGATCATGGTGAAAAAGGAGTAGAAGGTGACCACGCCATAGACGTTGGCAAGGGGGATATTGAGCCCGTCCGACACTACGGCCTGGATCGCCCTGGGCAGATACCCGCACACCTCCTGGACCTGCTCCAGGACAGGGATCAGGGCGCCGGGTTTCCCCCTGTGGTCCGCGATGATCTTGTCCACCTGCGCGAGCTGCTCGGCCGTGAATTCCGCCAGACCCGCATCCGTCTTGACTGTATCGACTGCTGCCACGGTTTACCCCCTATCGCGTATTCGGTCGCGTTGATGTCTTGACGCTTTCGAGCATATTTCCTTATCATGCATTGATAATCGCTTCAAGCGGAAACTGAATGATGGTTCAGGATTCAGCACGGGGAACGACGCGGGGGTGGATCCGGCCTTGTGAAACAGGGAACAAACGGCAAGACTCTCCCCGCCCACCTTCATCAAGGACTTGATCATTCCGAGATTGTTTACGGCAATACTCAGTATTGCTTCCGTTTTCTGCATCCTCTCCTCCAGGGTCGTTCAGGATCGATGTGTCTGTCTGTTCAGGGAAAGAACAGGCCGGATTTTTCTTGACGAGCCCTGTCCGGGAATCCTAAAGACCTGCCCATGACCGGTGTCATCCTCATCGGGGGGAAGTCCAGACGGTTCGGCACGGACAAGGTCCTCGCCGACTACATGGGCAGACCCCTCATCGATCATGTGGCCGACATCCTCAAGGACCTCTTCGATGAAGTCGTCCTCGTTGGCCACCTGCGGCCGGGTCTTGAGCGGTACCATGTGGTGGAGGACATCAGACCAGGCTGCGGCCCCATGGGAGGCATCTATACCGCGCTGAGCTCCACCGGCGCCGAGTACTGCTTTGTCTGCGCCGCGGACATGCCCAACCTCAACCCCGGGCTCATCACCCACATGATCGCTCAGGCCCATGGCCACGACATCACCATGCCCTTGTGGTCCAAGGGCAGGGAGCCGCTCCATGCCTTCTACCGCAGGACCATCACCCCCCATGCGGAGAGTCTGCTGGCGCAGAACAGGTTCCGGATCATGGAGCTGGTGGATAGGGTGGATACTCTCGTCATCCCCGAGGAAACCCTGCGACTCTACGGCGACCCCGAGGTCCTGTTCTCGAATATCAACACCGTGCACGACATGGTCCGAATGGAGGGGTAGCGCCCGATTCCCGCCGTGCGAATCTCCTCGCTGCCCCGGCAGTCTTTGAAAAACCTCTCCGCATTGTGCTATAGAACCTCCATGGAAGAGGACCGGGTATACCAGAGCATGCACGAGCTCATCCGCCGCACCTGCACCGATCTCCCGCAGGACATCCTCGATGCCATCGAAAACGCCCGTGCGGCAGAGCGGGCCGGTTCCATAGCGCAGGCGACCCTGGACACGATCCTGAAGAGCTCCAGGTTGTCCCGGGAACGGACCCTGCCCATCTGCCAGGACACGGGCGCCCTGCTCGCCCTCATCCAGTCACGGCCGGGAATGGACGTCGTCCTCATCGAAGAGGCCATCAGGAAGGCCGTGCGCGCACTGACGGCCGAGGGCATCCTCAGGCAGAACTGCGTGGACCCCCTGACGGACAGGAACACCGGCGACAACACGGGCCAGGGAGCACCGCAGATACACTGCGAACTGGCGGACGGACCCACTGTGGTCAGGGTCATGCTCAAGGGCGGGGGCTCGGAAAACATGAGCACCCAGTACAGCCTTCCCATGGCACGGATCCAGGCCGGAAGGGATTTCGAGGGGGTTCGCCGCTGCCTCCTGGATGCGGTGCACCAGGCACAGGGGCAGGGATGCGCGCCGGGAATCCTCGGCGTGTGCATCGGAGGCGACCGGGCTTCCGGATACCTGGAGGCCAAGAGACAGCTCTTCCGGCGCCTGGACGACGTGAATCCCTCTCCCGTGCTGGCCTTGCTGGAACAGACCGTGGTCGCACAGGCCAACTCCCTGGGCATAGGCCCCATGGGACTCGGCGGAAGGACCACCCTGCTGGGATGCAAGATCTGCGTCGCGGGCAGGCACCCGGCCTGTTTTTTCGTCACCGTGAGCTACTCGTGCTGGGCCACCAGGCGCTACCAGGTGGAGCTCGACACGACGGGAGGCATCGGCGCATGGATCTGATACATCTGACAACGCCGCTTTTCCCCGAAGTCGTCCGGGGGCTTGCCATCGGTGACATGGTGGACCTCACCGGCACCATAGTGACGGGCCGGGACCAGGTCCACAAGTACCTGGCATCGGGAGGGAAGCCGCCTGTGGACCTTTCGGGCCTCGGGATCTACCACTGCGGACCCGTGGTGGTGGGGAAGGAGGGGCATTGGAGGATCTCCGCGGCGGGACCCACCACGTCCATGCGGGAAGAGCCGTACCAGGCCGAGGTCATCGAGCGCTTCCGGCCCGGGGCCATCCTGGGCAAGGGCGGCATGGGCGAGAAGACCCGGGCAGCCCTCATGGCGCACGACTGCGTGTATCTCCACGTGACCGGGGGCGCGGCCCAGTTCCTGGCCGAGCGTATCGTCCGGGTCGAGGCGGTCTACCTCCAGGAGTTCGGCCAGCCCGAGGCCATGTGGGTCCTGTCGGTACGGAACCTGCCCGCACTGGTCACCATGGACTGCCGTGGCTCCTCGCTCCACGAGCGGGTGCGGGAGGAATCCCTTGCCGGACTGAACGCCGCCTACGGGGCCCCGTTCACCGGCGGGCACCCACGATGAGAGAAACCAACCACCACAAGGAGGATATTCCATGAACGCGAAAGAGATGTTCGATCTCACCGGAAAGGTCGCCGTCGTCACCGGAGGCGGAAGGGGCCTGGGCAGGTTCATCGCTGAAGGGCTGGCTGAGGCTGGCGCCAACGTCGTCCTGGCTTCACGGAAGCTGGCCAACTGCGAGAAGGCGGCCCAGGAGATCGCCAAGCTCGGAGTGAAGACGTATGCTGTGAAGTGCGACACCGCGTCCGAGGAGGATATCAACGCCCTTGTGGACGCCACCATGAAGGAGTTCGGCACCATCGACATCCTGGTGAACAACGCGGGTATCACCTGGGGCGCCCCGACCCTGGAGTTCCCCCTGGACAAGTGGGACAAGATCTTTGCCGTGAACGTGCGCGGCGTGTGGATTCTCACCCAGAAGGTGGCCAACATCATGAAGGACAGGGGCGGCGGGAAGATCATCAACATCTCGTCCATCTTCGGGTCCAGAGGCTCCATCGAGGAAGGCCATCCTGCAGTGGCCTACAACCCCTCCAAGGCCGCCATCGAGGTGCTCACCAAGAACCTCGCCGTGAAGCTGGCCCGCCACAACATCATGATCAACTGCATCGCGCCGGGCTTTTTCCGCACCGACATGATGGAATACATCTTCAAGCCCGAGATGAAACCCATCCTGGACCTCACCATCGCCCAGATCCCGCTCCTCAAGTACGGCGAAGAAGACCATATCAAGGGCCTGGCAGTGTTCCTGGCATCCAGAGCCTCGGACTTCATGACCGGCGCCATAATCCCCCTGGACGGAGGCATGGCGGCTAAATAATCTTTCTCCCCCCATGTCGGTCATACCCGACTCCGGCCCCCTTCCTTCTGGGGGCGGAGAAGGCAGGAAAGCAACCGGGGGATACGAATGACGCCTTGTGGAGAGGACCTGGCTTGCATCCTCTCCACAAGGCTCTGGTAAAGGGAGCCAGGGGAAACGGCTGTCCGCCGGGCATGGGACCCTCCCCCTGCTCAAGAGCTCCGTGCAGGGCCTAGATCACGACCACGGAGTTCTCCGTGTTTCCGAAGGGGGAGAAAACGTATCGGTCGGCGTTCCCTTCATTCTCCCATACCGTGCCGTCAAGGAGATAGCGGAACTGGTACTCGACCCCGCAGGAGAGGTTCACCGTTGCGGTGAAGGATCCGTCCCTCGACTTCTTCATGGGGGTGGCCCCGACCTGCCATCCATTGAAGTCACCCACCACGCAGGCCGATTCCGCCGAGTTGGCCTTGTCGCCGGGTAGTGAAAAGGTCACCTTGCACACGTCCCGATTCTTCACGTACATCTTCCTGATTCCCATGGGATCTGCCTCCTGAAATTGTAGTGTATGGTGCCTGTCCGTACCAGGCTATGGCTTCATTTCTTGCAGGTTCCCAGCGGAAAGACCATGAATAATTTTTATAAATTTTTGACAGGTTAGTGATGACTCCCCTTCACAGATATGCCCCTGCCCCTGGGATGGGGGGGACAGGACCGGGAGCGTCGGCGAACAGGATCAGAGCCACATCCAGAACACGCGCTTCCTGATCTGGGCGACCTTTTCCATGGCAGCCTTGTACCCCTCCTCCACGAACAGGTCGAAATGCGCGAAGTCCGACCATGGGTATGATCCTATTGAGGGCCTGATGATGCAGTCCATCTCCCTGGCGAGGTAGATATTCATGTACTCCTTGGAGATGTCGTAGGCCCTGAAGACCACGTCCAGGCTATGGTGGATGTCCTCTTCCGCATCGATGGGGTCGATGCTGCGTGTGACATCCACCCCGATGATGTAATCGGGATTGAAGGTCTTGACCGTATAGAACGGGATCATCTCCGCGACCCCTCCGTCCACCAGGTGCATGCCGTGGAGCCGCACCGGCGGAAAGAAGCCGGGCGTGGCGCTGCTCGCCGTGATGGCCCGGCACAGGTCGCCCTCGGTGAAGATGATGGGTTCGCCCGAGACGAGATCGACGCTGGCGCACTTGAAGGGAAGCTGGAGGTCGGCAAAGGTCTTGTCCCCCACCAGGGACTTCATGTGGAGCACGAAGGTCTCGGGCGTGACGAAGGACTTGCTCCACAGGGCGCGGGTATAGAAGTATCCCTGTTTGATGGTGGTCTGGATCTGCTCGAGGAACGACCGGGACTTGTCGGAATCCGGAAGCTCCATGTCGTGCATGGTCTCCTGGAACAGGGGGGATTCCATGTATTCGCGCAGCCGCTTCTCCACCTCGTCGATGTCCAGGTACAGCGCGTACATCGCCCCGATGATGGAGCCGAAGGAGATGCCCGCGATACAGTCGATGGGGATCCCGGCATCCTTCAATGCCCGGATCACGCCTATGTGCGCGAGCCCCCGGGAACCCCCGGCCCCCAGGGCGAGGGCCACCTTCTTCTTTCTCCTCAGCATCAGTCCTTCCTGACGGTGTAATGACCCTGATCCATGTCCTGCAGGAACATCGCATAATAGCTGCCCCGCGGGTGATCGAACCATTCCATGGCCTGATCCCTGCACGCTCCGCAGGCGCCGTGGGGAAGGTGGATGCCCAGGATGCGGTATCCCGTGGACGCAGAGGAGTCGATCCTGAACGTGCCGGGGCAGCTGCTGCAGTACCGGAAGATCTCCTGCTGGTTCTCCGAAATGCCGTCCGTGTCGTAGTAGATACTCCGGGAACGCTCCACAAAGGGCTTCGGTTCAGGCCGCAGCCGCTCCCTGGACCGCCACAGGGTGAAAACCTGGTCGCACAGACGCTCGATGTACTCCGTGACGCGTGGATCCTGCCGGAGGCGATCGGGATCGTAGTCGGGCTCGTGGATACGGGAGTAGTCGACGCCGGCCAGGGCCAGGATGATCCCTGTGTTGACGTACGGCAGGGCGCCCTCGATGGAGTATCCCCCCTCCAGCACGCAGATGTGGGGGTTGAGCATCTCGTTGAGCCTGGCATAGCCAAGCGCGGTGAAGGCCATGTTGGTGATGGGATCGGTGTAATGGTTGTCCTGCCCGGCGGAGTTGATGACGAGGTCCGGCTTGAATTCATGCAGCACCGGAAGCACCACCCGCTCCATGGCACACAGGATGCCCTCGTCGCTCGTGTTGGGCGGCAGGGGGATGTTCAGGGTGAGGCCGGATGCATTGGGTCCCCCGTATTCGGCAGGGAACCCGGAGCCTGGATACAGGGTCCTCCCGTCCTGGTGGATGGATATGTAGAGCACGTCCGGGTCGTGCCAGTAGATGTCCTGGGTGCCGTCCCCGTGATGGCAGTCGGTGTCCACAACCGCGATCTTCCTGATCCTCGGGTAGTGGCTTCTCACCCACTCGATCATGATCGCCTCGATGTTGATGTTGCAGAATCCACGGGCGCCCTGGACGACACGCATGGCATGGTGGCCGGGCGGTCTCACCAGGGCGAAAGCGTTGTCCACAGTGCCTTCGAGCACGAGCCGGGCCGCCTCGATGCACCCCCCAGCGGACACGGTGTGAGAGGGGGTGATGCGGGATTCCACGTCGGGCACGCAGAAATGCACCCTGGTGATGTCATGCTCCTCGGCGAGGCCGGCCTTGAATTCGTGGATGCCCTCGATGTCGAGGATGCCCTCCTCCAGGACCTGGTCCTGGGTGTAGAGGAGCCGCTCCTTGCGCTCCGGATGGGTGGGGGAGATCTCCCAGTCGTATGCCGGGAAGAAGATCAGCCCGGTCTTCCTCTTGGCCCTGATCATGGCCGCCTCCATTCGCCGAGAACCCCGGGGATGGTCTGGATCCTGACCCTCATATTCCTGCCCACGGTGGAAAATCCGCGCACCATGGTGAAGCACTGTTCCTCGGTCACATAGGCCTCAGACCCGTCGGCGAGGCCCAGGAGGGCGGCGTTGTCCCTGATGGCTGCCAGGCCAAAAGCCTTGAGGTCCTCCAAGCCCATGGTCCTCGGGGCTTCCTGCTCCATGTGGAGCTCGGGGCAGAACAGCCTTCCCATCTGGGTGTCCGCATGCAGCGAGATCTGTGCCGTGGTCCTCGCAAGGGCTGCGCCCAGGGCGTTCGCCACCACGGCGTGCTCCGGAACCTCGCACGCCATGCCGAAGGACTCCGCGATGTACGGCTTCAGGATGGCCGCAGGACCGCCTATGAGGATCACCTTCTCGGGCCTGACCATGTCGGGATGGAGCATCTCGTGGATGGTGTACACAGGATGGCTGTTCACCTCGTTCAGGAAGGCCATGGCCCTCTCCCTGATGGTGTTTACCATACACCTGACGATCCGCCGGCCGACCTCCGGAACGTCAACGTTCAGGGCAGAGGCAAGGGGAGTGAGGGCCCTGGCTGCCGTCCGCGAGTCTCCCTGGTCGAACTCGCCGAGCACGGAGCAGGCGTCCATGGGGGTCGGCGAAGGTCCGCCCATGCAGGCAGGTGCTCCGTCCCTGTTCGGTCCGACCCTGAGCCCGCCCTGTTCCACGCATGCGCACGAGTCTCCCCCTGCACCCACCGACATCACCTTGAGCCCCCGCACCAGGGTCCTGACGCCGCAGATATCCACCCCGGCGCGCGCCAGGATGGGAATCCCGTTCACGAGGATACCGATGTCAGTGGTGGTGCCCCCCACTGACATCGGTATCCTCGTGAACGGGATTCCCATCCTGG
>JAKPQL010000049.1 GCA_029547045.1 Deltaproteobacteria bacterium
GTGATGCCCGGGGACAACGTGACGATGGAGGTGAAGCTGATAGCGCCCATCGCCATGGAGGAGGGTTTACGGTTCGCCATCCGCGAGGGCGGCAGGACCGTGGCCTCCGGCGTCATCGTCAAGGTCATCGAGTAAAGAGAACAGGAGCGAGAGAGCAATGGAGACCCAACGGATACGCATACGGCTGAAAGGCTACGACCACAAGCTCATCGACCAGTCCGTGCAGGAGATCGTCGATGCGGCGCGCAGGACCGGCGCACGGGTTGCAGGGCCCATCCCGCTCCCCACGAAGATCGAACGCTTCTGCGTTCTGAGGTCTCCCCACGTGGACAAGAAATCACGCGACCAGTTCGAGATCCGCACCTTCAAGCGGCTTCTGGACATCCTGGACCCGACCCAGCAGACAGTGGATTCCCTCATGAAGCTGGACCTGTCGGCCGGGGTGGATGTGGAGATCAAGCTCTAGAAATGTCGGAGACAGCCATGATCAAGGGTATACTCGGAAAAAAGCTCGGCATGAGCCAGATATTCAACGAGAACGGGGAGATCGTCCCCGTGACGCTGATCCAGGTGGGCCCATGCTATGTGATCCAGAAGAAGTCCAAGGACCGCGACGGCTACGACGCCCTGCAGCTCGGCTTCGGCGCCAAGAAGGAGGCCCGGGTCAGCAAGCCCGACAGGGGCCACCAGGAAAAGGCGGGCAAGGGGTTTTTCTACCACCTGCGCGAGGTGGGCTGCGACGACGTGAACGCCGTCGAGGTTGGCCAGGAGGTCAAGGCCTCCGAGATCTTTGCCAAGGGTGAGACCATCAGGATCACCGGGATCAGCAAGGGCAAGGGCTATGCCGGCGTGGTCCGCAGGCACAACTTCGGCGGTCTGCCCGCCAGCCACGGCTCGCTCATCCTGAACGAGACCGGGTCCATCGGCACCAACACCTCTCCCGGGAAGGTCATCAAGGGCAAGAAGATGTCCGGCCAGCTGGGCAACAAGCAGGTGACGGTGAGGGGGCTCAGGGTCGTGGACATCTACGAGGACAGGAACATGATCGCCATCCGCGGGGCGGTGCCCGGTAACAAGGGAGAGCTCGTCATACTGCGGAAGCAAGAGGGATAAGCCATGCCGGTCATTGATGTGTTCAACATAGCAGGCGAGAAGGTGAGCGAGATCCAGCTCGACGAGGCCGTGTTCGGGTGCGAGGTGAAGCCCCACCTGCTCCACGACGTGGTGGTGTGGCAGCGGGCCAACCGCAGGGCCGCCACGGCGAAGACCAAGAGCCGTTCCGAGGTGTCCGGCGGCGGTAAGAAGCCGTGGCGCCAGAAGGGCACGGGTCGCGCCCGGGCAGGCACCAACCGCTCGCCTTTGTGGAGGCACGGCGGAGTGGTTTTCGGCCCCAACAACAGGAGCTACGCCATGGACCTTCCCAAGAAGGTGCGCAGGCAGGCGTTGTGCTCGGCGCTGAGCATGAAGACGAGCGAGAACATGCTCAAGGTCGTGGATTCCCTGGCCATGGGCGACCCCAAGACCAAGCAGTACGTGAAGGCCCTGGGTGCCCTTGGCATGGAGAATTCGCTGGTCGTGCTGGGCGATGCGAACGACAACACCGCCCTGGCCTCCAGGAACCATGCCAGGAGCAAGCTGCTGAACGTGAACGGTCTGAACGTCTACGACATCCTCAAGTACAAGGGGCTCGTCATAGACCTGAAGGCCGTCGAGCTTATCGTAGAGAGGCTGAAGTCATGAAGGACATAACCCGCATACTCAAGCGGCCCCTGGTGACCGAGAAGGGCACCATGCTCAGGGAGGATGGGAACAAGGTGATCTTCTCCGTGGCCCCGGACGCCAACAAGATCGAGATCAAGAAGGCCGTGGAAGAGCTCTTCGGCGTGCACGTCGAAGACGTGCGGACCATGAACATGAAGGGCAAGGCCAAGCGCTGGGGACACAGAAACTACGAGCGGTCCGACTGGAAGAAGGCCATCGTCACACTGAAGGCCGGCGAGAGCATCGAGTTCTATGAAGGGGTGTAACCGATGAGCATACGAGGATTCAAACCCACATCGGCAGGAAGGCGGACCATGACGGTTTCCACCTTCGGGGAGATCACCACCGACACCCCGGAGAGGTCGCTCACCATCTGCCTCAAGAAGAACAGCGGCCGCAACAATCTGGGCCGCGTCACGGTGAGGCACCAGGGCGGCGGGAACCGGCGGCTCTACCGGATCATCGACTTCAAGCGGGACAAGGTGGGCGTGCCCGGCACGGTCATGACCGTGGAGTACGACCCCAACCGATCAGCCAGGATTTCGCTGGTGCAGTACGCCGACGGCGAGAAGCGCTACATCCTCTGGCCCGAGGGGCTCAGCGTGGGGAGCACGGTCGTCACCTCTGAAGAGGCCGAAATCAGGCCCGGCAACGTCATGAGCCTGAAGATGATCCCGCTCGGCACCAACGTCCACAACGTGGAGTTCAAGCCCGGCAAGGGCGGGCAGATCATCCGCTCGGCGGGCACCTACGGCCAGCTGCTGGCCAAGGAGGGAGACTACGCCCAGATCAAGATGCCTTCCGGCGAGGTGCGCAAGGTCTTCGCCGCATGCAGGGCGACCATCGGGCAGGTGGGCAACGTCAGCCACTCCAACATCACCATCGGCAAGGCCGGCCGCAAGCGCTGGCTCGGCATACGGCCCACGGTACGCGGCGTGGCCATGAACCCGGTGGACCATCCGCACGGCGGCGGCGAAGGCCGCGTGAAGGGCAACCACCCCACCACGCCGTGGGGCATTTCCACCAAGGGCCACAAGACCCGCAAGCGCGCCAAGGACACCAACAAGTATATCGTGAAGAGGAGGAAGTAAGCCGTGTCCCGTTCATTGAAAAAAGGGCCGTTCGTTGATGACCACCTGCTGAAGAAGGTGCTCCAGGCACAGGAGTCCGGCAGCCGGAAGGTGATCAAGACCTGGTCGAGGCGTTCGGTTATCCTCCCTGAGTTTCTGGGGCTGACCTTCGCCGTGCACAACGGCAAGAAGTTCGTCCCTGTCTACTGCACCGAGGAGATGGTCGGGCACAAGCTCGGTGAATTTTCGCCCACGCGCACCTTCTTCGGCCACGCGGCCGACAGGAAGGCGCAGAAGAAGGGGTAGGCCATGGAGGCAAGAGCGATACTCAAACACACGCGGGTTTCTCCCCAGAAGACGAGACTGCTGGCCGACCAGGTCAGGAGCAAGCAGATCGCTGACGCCCTGCGCATGCTGAATCTGCTCGGCACCAAGCGTGCCCGCATCATCGCGAAACTGCTGAACTCGGCGGTGGCGAACGCCATGCAGACCGGCATGGTTGACGTGGACAATCTCTACGTGAAGTCCATCCAGGTGGACGAGGGCCCCATGATGAAGCGCTGGAGGCCCAGGGCACAGGGGCGCGCCAACCGTATCCTGAAACGGACCAGCCATATCGCAGTCGTTCTGGAAGAGCTCTAGGAAAGGGGTCGATCAGTGGGACAGAAGATTCATCCATACGGGTTTCGGCTTGGGGTTACCAAGGACTGGAAGGCCAAGTGGTACGCGGAGAAGACCTTTGGCCATCTGTTCGTCGAGGACCGCAAGATCCGCACCTTCATTACGAAGAACCTGAGCCATGCAGGGATCTCGAACATCGTCATCGAACGGGCCGCCAACAAGGTGAAGCTAGTCATCTATACCGGCAGGCCGGGCCTTGTCATCGGCAGGAAGGGACAGGGGGCGGAGACCATCAAGAACGACCTCGCCAAGTTCGTGAACAAGGAGATCATGCTGGAGATCAAGGAAGTCAGACGTCCCGAGACCGATGCGCAGATCGTGGCCGAGGGCATTGCCAGCCAGCTCGAGCGCAGGGTGGCATACCGCCGCGCCATGAAGCGGGCCGTGAGCCAGGCGCTGCGGATGGGTGCCCAGGGCATCAAGGTGGCCTGCGCCGGCCGACTGGCGGGCGCCGAGATCGCACGGAGCGAGTGGTACCGCGAGGGCAGAGTCCCCCTCCACACGCTGCGCAGCGATGTCGACTACGGGTTCAAGGAGGCCTTCACCATCTACGGGGCCATCGGCGTGAAGGTATGGATCTATCACGGCGACATCATGAAGAAGGCCGAAGAGGCGAGCGCCTAAAGGGAGTATGCAGTCATGTTGATGCCAAACAAGGTGAAGCACAGGAAACAGATGCGGGGCCGCATGACCGGGAGCCCCGAACGGGGGGCCCGGGTGTCCTTCGGGACGTACGGCCTGCAGAGCCTGGAACCCCACTGGATCACGTCCAGGCAGATCGAGGCGGCACGTATCGCCATCACGCGGTTCATCAAGAGGGGCGGCAAGGTATGGATCAGGCTGTTCCCGGACAAGCCCATCACCAAGAAGCCCGCTGAGACGCGCATGGGCAAGGGCAAGGGGGCTCCGGAGGAGTGGGTCGCACCGGTGAGGCCCGGCAGGATCCTCTTCGAGATCGACGGCGTCAGCGAGGAGCAGGCCAAGGAGGCCTTCCGCCTTGCATCGCACAAGCTGCCCGTGAAGACCAGGTTCGTCACGAGGGAGGGCGTCCTATGAAGGCCAAGGAAATCCGCGAGAAGAGCGTCGCCGAGTCCTCGCAGCTCAGGACCAGGCTCGAGCGCGAGCTCATGGACGCACAGTTCAAGAAGGCAACGGGACAGCTCAAGGACAAGAGCCTCATTGTAAAGCTGCGTCGTGACATCGCACGGATCAATACGATCATCCGGGAGAAACAGTAATGGCAGAGAAACCGAGGAAGCTGGATTTGCTGGGGGTGGTCACGAGCGACAAGATGGACAAGACCGTGGTCGTAACCGTCGAGCGCCTGGAGAAGCACCCCGTGTTCGAGAAGTACGTCCGCAGGCGCGCCAGGTTCAAGGCCCACGACGAGCGCAACGAATGCAGGCAGGGCGATACCGTGCTCATCCGTGAATGCAGGCCGCTCAGCAAGGACAAGAGCTGGAGGGTTGTGAAGATCCTCGAGAGGCAGGAATAGAACAGGTAGCAGTGGCGGAGGCCAATCATGATCCAACAGCAGACTAGACTCAAGGTTGCGGACAATTCAGGTGCGAAAGAGGTCATGTGCATCAAGGTCCTGGGGGGTACCAGGAGGAGATACGCCTGGCTGGGCGATGTCATCGTGGCGAGCGTCAAGGAGGCCATACCCCGTTCGAAGGTGAAGAAGGGCGATGTGGTGAAGGCGGTGGTGGTGAGGACCACGAGGACCCAGAAGCGTGCCGACGGCACGAGCATCCGGTTCGACGAGAACTCGGCGGTCATCCTCAACAACCAGAACGAGCCCGTGGGCACGCGCATCTTCGGTCCCGTGGCCAGGGAACTCAGGGCCAAGAACTTCATGAAGATCGTCTCGCTGGCACCGGAAGTGCTGTAGGAGTGGACAGATGGCAGTGGCAAGGCATGAGACAGGCAGGGTGAAGAAGGGCGATACCGTGGTCGTCCTCGGGGGCAAGAACAAGGGCAAGCAGGGGCAGGTGATCCGGGTGGTCCACAAGAAGGACCGCGTGGTGGTGGAGCGGGTGAACCTCATCAAGAGGCACACCAGGCCCACCCAGAACTCCCAGGGCGGCATCGTGGAGAAGGAGGCGAGCATCCATGCGTCCAACGTGGCGCTCGTATGCCCCAAGTGCAGGAAAGGCGTGCGCATCGGGTTCAAGGTCCATGACGACGGCTCCAAGGTGAGGGTCTGCAGGACCTGCGGCGAGGAACTGGATAAGTGAGGTCGGAGAAGATGGCAAGGTTCAAGGAATACTACGTCAAGGAGATCATGCCCGCGCTGAAGGCGGAATACGGGTACAGCAACGTCAACCAGATCCCCAGGATCGTGAAGATCGTGCTGAACATGGGCCTCGGCGAGGCCGTGGCCGACGTCAAGATCATCGACAAGGCCGTGGACGAGCTCACGCTCATCGCAGGCCAGAAGCCCGTGGTCAGGAAGGCGCGCAAGTCCATCGCCTCGTTCAAGCTCAGGGAGGGCATGCCCGTGGGCTGCTCGGTGACGCTTCGGGGCGGCAGGATGTACGAGTTCCTCGACCGGCTCATCAACGCGGTGCTCCCCCGCGTGCGGGACTTCCGCGGCGTCCCCCCCAAGGGGTTCGACGGCAGGGGCAACTACACCATGGGCCTGGCCGACCAGTCCGTGTTCCCCGAGATCGACTATGATGCAATTGACAAGCTCAGGGGTATGAATATAACCATTGTCACCACCGCCGGCAGCGACGACGAGGGCAGGAGCCTGCTCGCAGCCTTCGGTATGCCATTTCGGAAGTAGGTGAGGGGAAACCATGGCGAAGAAATCATTGATCGCGAAGCAGAAGAGGTCGCCCAAGTTCAAGGTGAGGCAGTACAACCGGTGCATGCTGTGCGGCCGGCCGCATGCGTACTACCGCAAGTTCGGCATCTGCAGGATTTGCCTGAGGAACTATGCCATGAAGGGCGAGATCCCGGGACTGAAGAAATCAAGCTGGTAAGAGGGGAACATCAATGCATACCGATCCCATTGCGGACATGATCACCAGGATCCGGAACGGAGCGCAGGCCATGAAGGAAAGCGTCGACATCCCGGCCTCCAAGCTCAAGATAGAGATCGCCGATATCCTCCAGAAGGAAGGGTACATCAAGGCGTACCGGATCATCGACGATGGAAAGCAGGGCACGCTGCGCGTGAACCTGAAGTACTTCAACTCCCGGCACGTCATAAGCGGCATCCAGCGGGTGTCCCGGCCGGGCAGGCGCGTGTACAAGGGCTCCGGCGAGATCGCCAAGGTGCGTGACGGGATGGGCATTGCCATCGTGAGCACCTCATCCGGGCTCATGACCGACCTGAAGGCAAGGGCCGGCAACGTGGGCGGCGAAGTCCTCCTGAAGGTCTGGTAAGGAGGACGCCATGTCGATGTCGAGGATTGGAAAACTTCCCATTGCCATTCCCAAGGGCGTCTCCGTGACGCTGGACGGCGATGTGCTCAGGGTCAAAGGGCCCAAGGGCGAGCTGCAGAAGAAGTGCGTGGGAAATATCGAGGTGAGGATCGAGGGCGACACCCTGCTCTTCGTGACCAGGGATGACGAGCGGCAGACCAAGGCGTACCACGGTCTCATGCGGGCGCTCGCCAACAACATGGTGATAGGCGTCACCGAGGGCTTCACCCGGAAGCTCAGGATCGTGGGCGTAGGCTACCGAGGCGAGGCCAAGGGCAGCACGCTCGTGCTGAACGTGGGATACTCGCACCCGGTGGAGTTCCCTCTGCCCAAGGGCATCACCGGCACCGTGAGCAAGGACGGGGTCATCGAGATCGCAGGGATCGACAACGAGCTCCTGGGCGATGTTGCGGCGAGGATCCGCAAGGTCCGCAAGCCCGATTCCTATGCAGGCAAGGGCATACGCTACGACGGCGAAGAGGTGAGGATCAAGCCGGGCAAGAGCGCGGCCAAGGGCTAAGGGCTCGTGAATACCAGAAGGAGTAGCAGACCGTGAGCAAGAAGAGTGCAAAGGAAGCCTGGAAGCTCAGGAAAGACCGTGTCCGCAAGGCAGTCTCTGGTACGCCGGAGCGTCCCCGCCTGAGCGTATATCGCGGCAACAAGCACATCTACACCCAGATCATCGACGACACCAAGGGCGTCACCCTGGTGGCCGCATCGACCCTGAGCACCGAGCTCAAGGGCAAGGTCAAGGGCGCCGGCATCGAGACCGCCAGGCAGGTGGGCGCGCTGCTGGCCGCCAAGGCCAGGGAGAAGGGGATCGAGAAGGTGGTCTTCGACCGCGGCGGATACCGGTATCACGGCAGGATCAAGGCCCTGTCCGATGCGGCCCGCGAGGGTGGACTGAAGTTCTAGGAAGCGAGGTGGACTAGTGGCTAGATTCGAACAGATGGACGAGAACCAGGAACAACTGATCGACAAGGTTGTATACATCAACCGCGTCGCCAAGGTCGTCAAGGGCGGCAAGCGCTTCCGCTTCAGCGCGCTCGTGGTGGTGGGAGACGGCAGCGGGAAGGTGGGCCACGGGCTCGGCAAGGCGAAGGAAGTGTCGGTGAGCATACGCAAGGGGTTCGAGGCGGCGAAGAAGTCCATGCAGGACGTGCCCATCGTCGCCGGGACCGTGCCGCACGCCATCACCGGCGAGTTCGGCTCCTCAAAGGTCTACGTGAAGCCGGCCCCCGAGGGAACCGGCATCATCGCGGGCAACGCGGTCCGCGCGGTCATGGAGGCCGCAGGATACAGGAACGTTGTGGCAAAGACGCTGGGTTCGCGCAACCACAACAACGTGATCCGGGCCACCTTCGACGCCCTGGAGCGCATGGAGACCAAGGAGCACGTCGAGGCCAAGCGGGGCAAGTCCCTGGACGCGGCGTCGTAAACTTATCAGAGGATGGGTTGACATCATGGCTGGCAAGATCAAGGTGACATTGAACCGTTCAGTGATCGGCTGCACGGAGAAGCAGAGGGCGGTGGTAACAGCGCTTGGGCTCAAGCGGCGCGGCAGGTCGAAGATTCTCCCGGACAACCAGGCCACCCGTGGCGCCATCAACAAGGTGCCCCACCTGCTGAGCTGGGAGGAGGCATAACATGATCGATCTTTCGAACCTGAAACCCGCGGCCGGGTCCAGGAAGAAGAAACAGCGCGTCGGGCGCGGCAATGCGTCGGGCATGGGCACCACGAGCGGTCGCGGCGCCAAGGGCCAGAAGGCCCGCTCCGGCGGCAGCGTGCCCCAGTGGTTCGAGGGCGGGCAGATGCCCATCTACCGCAGGCTCCCCAAGCGGGGCTTCAAGAACCGGTTCCGTACGGAATACGCCGTGGTGAACATCAGGGATCTGGCAGGGTTTGCGCAGGGTTCCGTGGTGGACCGCGCGGTCCTCAAGGAGAAGGGGAAGATCCCGTCGGTGGACGCCCCGGTGAAGCTCCTGGCCGACGGCGACATTGCAATCTCTTTGACCGTGAGGTTGGACAAGGCATCCCAGGCCGCCATCGACAAGATCGTAAAGGCCGGCGGCGCATTCGAGCAGCTCTAAGGGGTAGAACGTGAACTACGGATTTGGAAACATCACCAAGGTGCCCGAGCTCTGGAACCGGATTCTCTTCACCCTGGGCATGCTGCTCGTCTACCGCCTGGGCATCCACATCCCCACCCCGGGGATCGAGGCCGCCATCATGAAGGAGTGGTTCGACCAGCAGCAGGGCACCCTGCTGGGCATGTTCGACATGTTCTCGGGCGGAGGCCTGAGGGGACTCTCCATCTTCGCGCTGGGCGTCATGCCCTACATCAGCGCGTCCATCATCGTCCAGCTCCTGTGCATGATCTACCCGCCCTTCGAGCAGCTCCAGAAGGAAGGAGCAGCGGGCAAGCACAAGCTCACCGTGTACACCCGCTACCTCACCGTGTTCCTCTGCCTCATCCAGAGCTACTTCATGGCCTTCGGCGTGGAGCAGATGATGGTGGCCGGGCAGTCCGTGGTCATCATGCCCGGCTGGGGGTTCAGGATCGTGGCCATGATCACCATGACCACGGGCACGTGCTTCCTCATGTGGCTGGGCGAGCAGATCACCGAGCGTGGCATCGGCAACGGGATCTCGCTCATCATCTTCGCAGGCATCGTGGCGCGGCTGCCGCTGGCCATCATCAACACGGGCAGGCTGGCGCGCACGGGCGAGATGTCCATCATCGCGCTCATCCTGGTGATCGTCGCGGTGTTCGCCATCATCGCGGGCATCGTGTTCATGGAGACCTCCCAGCGCCGGGTTCCCATCCAGTATCCCAAGCAGATACGAGGGCGCAGGGTCTACGGCGGGCAGAGCACGCACCTGCCGCTCAAGCTCAACATCTCGGGCGTGATCCCGCCCATCTTCGCGTCTTCCATCATCGTGTTCCCGGCCACCATCGCCCAGTTCTTCCCGAACGTGGGGTTCATGAAGACGGCCGCGAGCCTGTTCAGGCCGAGCGGCATCCTCTACAACGTCATCTACGTCGTAGCAATCGTCTTCTTCACCTATTTCTACACCGCGGTCATCTTCAACCCGGTGGACGTGGCGGAGAACCTGAAGAAGAACGGCGGCTACGTGCCGGGGATCAGGCCGGGCAAGGCCACGGCCGATTATCTCGACAGGGTGCTGTCCAGGCTCACCTTCATCGGGGCCATCTACCTGAGCGTGGTCTGCGTGCTGCCAATGTTCCTCATCGCGTGGACGAACGCGCCGTTCTACTTCGGCGGCACTTCGCTGCTCATCGTCATCGGCGTGTCGCTCGACACCATGAGCCAGATCGAGTCGCACCTCATCAGCCGCCAGTATGACGGCCTGCTCAAGAGCGGACGCATACGGGGAAGAAGATAGCTCATACAACCTTACGAGGGGGGAATGATCATGAACATTATTCTTATCGGACCACCGGGCGCTGGCAAGGGAACTCAGGCAACACGGATGATCGAGCGGCTGGGAGTGCCCCAGATCTCCACGGGCGACATGTTCAGGGCCGCCGTGAAGGAAGGCTCGCCCATGGGCAAGAAGGCCAAGGAATATATGGACAAGGGAGCGCTGGTGCCCGATGAGGTGGTCATCGGCGTGGTGAAGGAGCGCTTTGGCAAACCCGACTGCAAGAAGGGCTTCATCCTGGACGGTTTCCCGAGGACCCTGGAGCAGGCCAAGGCCCTGGACGCCCTCCTGAAGGACCTGGGTACGAAGCTCGACCACGTGGTGGTCATCGAGGTGCCGGACGACTTCCTGGTGGAGCGCCTCACGGGCAGGCGCACCTGCCGGGGCTGCAACTACATGCACCACGTGAAGTTCGACCCGCCCAAGAAGGCCGGCGTGTGCGACAAGTGCGGCGGCGAGCTCTACCAGCGTGACGACGACCAGGAGGCCACCATCCGTTCGAGGCTCACGACGTACCACGGCCAGACCTCTCCCCTGATAGAGTACTACGGCAAGCAGAACGTCGTGCGGAAGATCGACGGGACGAAGAGCATGGAGCAGGTGCAGGACGCCATCAAGAAGGCGATCGGCGCATAGGAGCGGTATGGCCAAGGATGTAATCGAGGCGGAAGGAATCGTTCTGGAGCCGTTGCCGAACGCCATGTTCAAGGTGGAACTGGCCAACGGACACCAGATACTCGCGCATATCTCGGGCAAGATGAGAATGCACTACATCCGGATTTTACCGGGAGACAAGGTACAGGTGGAGATCTCTCCCTACGATCTGACCAAGGGAAGGATCGTCTACCGATCAAAGCAATAACGAGGCGGACATGAAGGTAAGCGCATCAATCAAGAAGCGGTGCAGGAAGTGCAAGATCATCAGAAGAAGCGGAGTTGTCAGGGTTATCTGCGAGAATCCGCGTCATAACCAGAGACAGGGGTAAAGGAGGCACGGAGCCTTGGCTAGGATTGCAGGAATAGACTTACCACGGAACAAGCGCGTCGACATCGCACTGACCTATATCTTCGGTATCGGAAGGGCGAAGGCGTCCGAAATTGTCGCAGCCACCAGCATCGACCCGGCGAAGAAGAGCGACGATCTGTCGGAACAAGACATTGCTGCCATCAGGGACTACATCGACAAGAACATGCTCGTCGAAGGCGACCTGCGCAGGGAGGTCAGCATGAACATCAGGCGGCTGATGGACATCGCCTCCTACCGCGGGATCAGGCACCGCAAGGGCCTGCCCGTGCGCGGACAGCATACCCACAACAACGCCCGCACCCGCAAGGGGCCGCGCCGCGTCGTGGTCGGGAAGAAGAAATAAGGCCGTTCATAAGGAGTGCTTCGCATGGCGAAAGTCAGACAGAAAACCGGACGCAGAAAGACCAGGAAAGAGGTGTCCGAGGGTGTCGTCCATATCCAGGCCACCTTCAACAACACCATCATCACCATAACCGACCTGCAGGGGAACACGCTGTCCTGGTCATCGGCGGGTGCACAGGGGTTCAAGGGCTCCCGCAAATCAACACCGTTTGCCGCGCAGGTGGCGGCCCAGGAGGCCTGCAAGAAGGCGCAGGAAGTCGGGCTGAAGAGCGCGTTTGCCTATATCAAGGGTCCGGGAAGCGGCCGTGAATCGGCGCTGAGGGCCATCAACGCGAGCGGCATCCGCATCACCGGCATCCGCGACATCACGCCGATCCCGCACAACGGGTGCAGGCCCCCGAAGAGAAGAAGGGTATAACAAGAAGGAGGAAGTGTCTTGTCGAGATATACAGGAGCTGTTTGCAAGATCTGTCGCAGGGAGGGCATGAAGCTCTTTCTGAAAGGGGAGCGGTGCTTCACGGACAAGTGCGCCATCGAGCAGCGTGAATATCCCCCGGGCCAGCACGGTCAGGGGAGGGTCAGGGCAACGGAGTACCGGGTACACCTGAGGGAGAAGCAGAAGGTCAGGAGCACCTACGGAGTGTCCGAGGCCCAGTTCCGCAGATACTACGACATGGCCAAGCGCAAGAAGGGCGTCACCGGCGAACAGCTCCTCCAGCTCCTGGAGAGACGGCTGGACAACATCGTGTACCGTCTCGGCTTCGCGCCGTCCCGCAACGGTGCCCGGCAGCTCATCAGCCACGGGCATATCCGCGTGAACGGGCACAAGGTGAACGTCCCGTCGTTCCTCATCAATGCCGGGGACGAGGTCGAGGTGAAGGAAAAGAGCAAGAAGCTCGAGGCCATCGGGGTATCCCTGGAGAACCGTGAGCAGAGGGGCTTCCACGACTGGCTCGAAGTGGACAAGGATGCCCGTAAAGGCAGGGTCAAGGCGTTGCCGGAGCGCAAGGACATGCCCGCGACGATCCAGGAGACCCTGATCATTGAGTACTACTCGAAATAAGACGTAAAAGGTACGGGTGAGGGATGATAGAGAAGAACTGGAAAGAGATCATAAAACCGACCAAGCTGGAGATCGTGGAAGACACGTATTCGGACACGTATGCCCGTTTCAACGCCCAGCCCCTGGAGCGCGGTTTCGGCGTCACCATCGGGAACTCGCTGAGGAGGATCCTGCTGTCCTCAATCTACGGCACAGCCATTATCGGTGTGAGGTTCGACGAATCTCTGGGAGTGCTCCACGAGTTCTCCAGCATCCCGGGCGTGTACGAGGATGTCACGGACATCATCCTGAACTTCAAGAAGGTGGAGCTGCGCATGCACTCCGACAAGCCGCAGACCGTCACCCTCGAGAAGAAGGGTCCCTGCGAGGTCAGGGCGGCCGACATCGAGACTGGCGGCAAGATCGAGGTGGTCAACCCGGACCAGATCATCGCCACCATCCAGAGCGACATGACCTTCAAGGTCGAGCTCCGGGTGGACTGGGGGCGCGGCTATGTCCCGGCCGAGCTCATCAAGGAGAAGCTGGACTCCCACGGGTGGATACCCATCGATGCCATCTTCTCTCCGGTTCGCAGGGTCTCCTTCAACGTGACCCCCACCATCGTGGGCCGCAGGACCGACTATGACCGGCTCTCCCTGGAGATCTGGACAAACGGCGTGGTGACGCCGGACAACGCCCTGGCCTACGCCGCCAAGATCCAGAAGGAATACATGGACGTGTTCATCAACTTCCAGGAGGACGAGATCGAACACGTCTCCCGGGAGGAAGAGACCGACAAGGAACTGAACAACAACCTCTTCAGGACCGTGGAGGAGCTCGAGCTCTCCGTCCGCTCCGCCAACTGCCTGAAGAACGCCAACATGTCGTACATCTATGAACTCGTGCAGAAGACCGAGGCCGAGCTGCTCAAGACGAAGAACTTCGGCAGGAAATCCCTGGAGGAGATCAAGGAGAAGCTCTCCAAGATGGGGCTGCACATCGGCATGAAGCTCCCCGATCTGCCGTCTGCGGACGAGATCGAGGCCAGACGCAAGCGTATGGAAGAAGAGGAAAGCAAGTAGGATTGGAGCGAGGACATGAATCATCAGATCGCAGGAAGGAAGCTCGGTCGCACCACAGACCACAAAGAGGCGATGCTCAGAAACCTGGTGACGTCGCTGATAATGCACGACAGGCTCACCACCACCGAGGCGAAGGCGAAGGAACTCAGGAAGATCGCTGACCGCATGATCACCTTGGGCAAGAAGGGCGACCTGGCGGCCGTCAGGCGCGCGGGACGCGTGGTGAGGTCCAAGGATGCGCTCGGCAGACTCTTCAAGGAGCTTGCGCCGCTCTTTGCGAACCGCAACGGCGGGTATACCCGGGTCATTCATTACAAGACCCGCCGTGGCGATCACGCGCCCATGGCCATCATCGAGTGGACCGAGTCGGCCGCTCCGAAGGCTCCCGAAAAGGAGAAGAAGGCCCCGGCCAAGAAGGCGGCAGAGATGAAGCAGGAGCCCGACAAGAAGGCCCCGGGCAGGAAGGCTGCCGAGAAGAAGGCCGCCCCCAGGAAGGCCGTTGCAGCGGAGAGGAAGCCGGCAGAGAAGAAGACCAGGAAGAAGGCCGCAGAGAGCGCAGATTGACCGGACAGAATGCGAGTGAGACAGCGGTAACCCTTTCTGGCGTAACCTTTTCCTATCCCCACGCACCAGCGCTGGCGGGCATCGATCTGACGGTGCCCGCCGGTTCTTATTTCGGCATAGTCGGCCCCAACGGCAGCGGCAAGACCACGCTGGCATACCTCATCGCGGGCATCCTCAAACCCGACTCAGGCGCGCTGGACACCCATGGGCTCCGGGTGGGGCTCGTGCTGAGCAACCCGGCGAACCAGATCGTGAGCCTGGTGGTGGAGGAGGATATCGCCTTCGGTCCGGAGAACCTGGGGCTCCCCCGGGCCCGCGTCAGGAACCGGATCGATGATGCCCTGCGTGCCATCCACTCCGAGCACCTCCGCAGTGCTCTGACCTCTACCCTTTCAGGGGGCCAGCTCGCGAAGATAGCCTATGCCGGCCAGCTCGCCCTGGACGTGGATGTCCTGGTCCTGGACGAGGGAACGGTGATGCTCGATCCGCAGAGCCGCAGCTCACTGCTTTCCCAGATCCGGGAGCTCAACTGCGGCCTGCACAAGACCGTGATCCATATCACCCACCGCCTGGAGGACCTCCTGGCGGCTCACCGGGTCCTTGTCATGGAGGACGGCCTCATACGGACCGAAGCCGGAAGCGCCGTGGACCTGGCAAGCAGGATCTCGCCCGAAGAGACTCCGGGCATAGAAGCAGGCCCGGAGCTGCTTTACCGGTGTTTCCTGCAGAGCCTGGGCATCGACGAAGCGGACCTCAGGCAGGGCACTGCACGGCTCGCCCGGCGTCTGCAGGCAGACCGATCCTGACAGTACCCGCCCGACCATTCTGGATGTAAAAAATTCACCCATCGTGACGTTTGAGTGTTGACAGTGAGATAGGCCTGCGCTAGTACGCATAAGATGGTCATATGATAATACAACAAACTCGGGAAGGAGGCAGTTGCAATGTACACATCATACAATGACGCATACCGTCGATCCATCGAGGACAGGGATGCGTTTTGGTCAGAGGCGGCAGAGAGGATTCAGTGGGAGAAGAAGTGGGACAAGGTCCTGGATGATTCCCGGAAGCCCTTTTACCGCTGGTTTTCAGGAGGGATGCTGAACACCTGCTACAACGCCATAGACCATCACGTGGCCAACGGTCGGGGCGACCAGGTGGCCATCATCTACGACAGCCCGGTGACGAAGACCGTGAAGAAGATCACCTACAGGGAATTCCTGCACGAGGTGGAGCTGGTGGCGGGCATGCTGAAGGACCTGGGCGTGACCAAGGGTGACCGGGTCATCATCTACATGCCCATGATCCCGGAGACGCTGTTCGCCATGCTGGCCTGCGCCAGGATCGGCGCGGTGCACTCGGTGGTGTTCGGGGGGTTCGCGCCCAACGAGCTGGCGGTCAGGATCGAGGACGCCAAGCCCAAGGTCATGATTTCGAGTTCCTGCGGCATCGAGCCCAAGGGGGCCATCGCGTACAAGCCCCTGCTGGACAAGGCCATCGAGCTCTCCAGCCACAAGCCGGAAAAGTGCGTGATCCACCAGCGGCCCCAGGTCAAGGCCGACCTGATCCCGGGCAGGGACATCGACTGGGACGAGGCCGTGAAGGCGGCAACGCCGGCGGGCTGCGTCACGGTGGCGGCCACGGACCCGCTCTACATCCTCTACACTTCCGGCACCACGGGCAAGCCCAAGGGCGTGATGCGGGACAACGGAGGCCATGCCGTGGCCCTGAAGTGGACCATGGAGAACATCTACAACGTGAAGCCCGGCGACGTGTACTGGGCGGCGTCGGACGTGGGCTGGGTCGTGGGGCACTCCTACATCGTGTACGGCCCGCTGCTCTACGGGTGCACCACCATCGTGTACGAGGGCAAGCCCGTGGGCACGCCCGACCCGGGCGCGTTCTGGCGGGTGATCTCCGAGCATACCGTGAAGGTGCTCTTCACCGCGCCCACTGCCTTCCGTGCCATCAAGAAGGAGGACCCGAACGGGTCTTTCATCAAGAAATACGACATCTCCTGTCTGAAGCACCTGTTCCTGGCAGGGGAGCGGCTCGACCCGGACACTTACCACTGGGCCAGCGACCTGCTGCAGATCCCGGTCATCGACCACTGGTGGCAGACCGAGACGGGCTGGGCGATTGCGGCCAACTGCATGGGCATCGAGCAGCTGCCCGTGAAGCCGGGTTCGCCCACGAAGCCCGCTCCCGGCTTCGATGTGCACATCATCGACGAGGCGGCAAGAGAGCTGCCCAGGGGCAAGGAGGGCGTCATTGGCATCAAGCTGCCCCTGCCGCCGGCCTGCCTGCCCACGCTGTGGGAGAACGACGAGGGCTTCGTGTCTTCCTACCTCACCGAGTACCCGGGCTACTACGCCACGGGCGACGGCGGGTACATGGACGAGGACGGCTACATCTACATCATGGGCCGGGTGGACGACGTCATCAACGTGGCGGGTCACCGGCTGTCCACGGGCGGCATGGAGGAGGTGGTGGCCAAGCACAAGGACGTGGCCGAGTGCGCGGTCATCGGGGTGAACGACGTGCTCAAGGGCCAGGTTCCCATCGGCTTCATTGTGCTGAAGGCAGGGGTGAACAGGCCTCAGGACGAGATTACCAAGGAGGTGGTCGCCATGGTCCGCAACGAGATCGGTGCGCTTGCCTGCCTGAAGGACGTGGCCGTGGTGCCCAGGCTTCCCAAGACGCGCAGCGGCAAGATTCTGCGCTCCACCATGCGCAAAATCGCGGACGGACAGGAGTACAAGACGCCGTCCACCATCGAGGACCCGGCGGCCCTGCAGGAGATCGCCGGCGCGGCCAAGGGCATCGGGTATCCGAAGCAGTGAGAGAATGAGTGCCCGGGGGGATCGGACCACGGTCCTCCCGGGCGCACCAGTAGATTCGTCTCCCCGAGCCCATCACCTCATGAATCCATTCACGACAACGACTCGTGGGGGAGCATTGTATCTCCACTACAGGACTTCCGGGAACGATCCCGGGATTAGAATGAGAAGGAAGGTTTCGTATGAACAATGACCGTATCATGCCACGCTGGATCCCCCTTGTGGGCGGGGTCTTGGGGAGCACCACCTGCGGTGCGCTGCTCTATGCCTGGAGCGTGTTCATCAAGCCGCTCAACGCGGAATTCGGCTGGAGCAGGGCAGACATCGCGCTGGCCTTCGCCATCGCGTGCCTCATCTTCGGTCTCATGACCTACCCGGCAGGCAGGCTCTCGGACAAGTACAGCCCGAGGATCGTGGTGCTCATCGGCGGCATCATCCTGTGCTGCGGGTTCGTCATGTCCGGGTTCATCCACACCAAGCTGCAGCTCTACCTCACCTACGGGGTGGTTGCCGGGTTCGGGGGCGGGCTCGTCTATCTGCCTCCCATCGCCACCGCGCCCAAGTGGTGGCCCGACAGGAGGGCGCTCGCCACCGGGTTCGCCGTGGTGGGCCTGGGCCTCGGTTCCTTCATCATGGCGCCCCTGGCCACGTACATCATCGCGAACTACGGGTGGAGAATGGTCTTCATCTCGGTGGGCATTGCCATGGGCGTCATGGCCGTCATCGCAGCGCTGTGCCTGAAGGTGCCGCCCGCGGGGTGGAAACCCAAGGGGTGGGAGCCGCCCAAGTCCGCCAATCCGGAGCACCGGGAGTACCGCGACTACACCTATGCGGAGACCATCCGGACACCGCAGTTCTGGCTGCTCTATACCGCGTACTTCTGCGGTTCCTTTGCAGGGCTCATGGTCATCGGACACATCGCGGGCCACGGCATCGACCGGGGCCTCGACCCCATGGTGGCCGCGGGCGCCGCGAGCTGGCTCGCCATCGCGAACGCCACCACCCGCATCCTCTCGGGCCTCATCGCGGACAGGATCGGCATCAAGATCAGCTTCGTGACCTTCTTCGCGCTCCAGGTCATCGCCATGGCCCTGCTGTATCCTTCCGGGCACCTCTACTGGGCCCTGTGGTCCGTGGCGGCCCTGATCGGGTGGAACTACGGCGCCATGTTCACGCTCTTCCCTGCCACCTGCCTGCAGTACTATGGTGCGACCGCCCAGGCCACCAACTACGGGCTCCTCTTCACCTCGTGGGGCTTCGCGGGGTTCCTGGGCCCGTTCGTGGGCGGCTGGCTCAAGGACTCCACCGGCACCTACTCGGCACCGTTCCTCGTGGGCGCAGCAGTGGTCTGCATCTCGGTGCTCATCATCGCCCTCACGAAACCGCCGGCGCGCAAACACGTGTAAGGAAGGTATGAACAGGACCGGATAGAAGAACGATCTCCCTCTTCTCGGGGAGATCGTTCTTCTATCCGGAAACCAGTGCGTCAGGCAATGCCAGGCTGGGAGTTTTATTATAAGAATTCCGAATAAAACGCGAGATCCCTGAGAAAGAGGGATCTCGCGTTTTATTCGGTCCAAGTTAGAGAACGTGGGCTGTTTCCTCACTGCCCCTGCAGGTACGGTTCGATGGCCTTGAGGTAGCGACCGGTCACGCCGGCACAGGCCAGGAGCGCATCCCGGGCGGCATTTCCCCGTGCCCGCGATTCATCACGGTCTTTGAGCATGCCGATGACGACCCGGGCAAGTTCCCGGGAGTCCTTCACCACGGTGGTATGGCCCTGCACCGCCTCCAGTGCCCAGGTGAAATTGCCCATGAAGGGCCCGTGCAACGTGGGCACCCCCCAGGCGATGGGTTCCAGGATGTTCTGCCCGCCCATGTCCAGCAGCGAGCCCCCCACAAAGGCAGCGTCGCTGATGCCGTAGAGGGTGAAGAGCTCTCCCATGGTGTCCACGATGAGGAGATCCCCCCCGGTGGTGCCCTGGCTCCTGAGCCCGCAGGAGATGTTCAGCCCCTTCGCCATGTCCGCGATGTATGCCACCCTGTCAGGATGGCGGGGCGCGATGATGGAGTACAGGCCGTCTATCTGTCCGGCAATGCGGATGATGGCGTCCACCACGGCCTCTTCCTCACCCTCCCGCACGCTGCCCGCGATGAAGACCGGCCTGTCGCCGATGCCGAGCCCGTCGCGCAGGGCAGCCGCCATGGCAGGGTCCGCCGTGGCCACATGATCCAGCTTGAGGTTGCCGAGCACCTGCACGTCGAGGGCGCCGATGCTGCGGAAGCGGTCCGCGTCGGCCCCTGCCATGGCAAGCACCTTCACCGTTGCCAGGATCTGTCTGAAAACCCCTGCGAACCTCAGGTAACGCTCATGGGCCCTCTCCGACATGCGCGCGTTCACTATGGCAACCGGGATGGAAAGACGCCGGGACTCGAGGATCATGGACGGCCAGATCTCGGTCTCCGCCACGATGAGGGCCACAGGCATGAGGCGGAGCAGGTGTCTCCGCATGGCCCGGGGGGTGTCGAAGGGCACGGCGAAGACCGTGTCCACGCCTGTTGTCCGGGCGGCCACAGCCCTTCCCGTGGTGGTCATGCAGGACATGCAGATGGAGAGGTCAGGGGCATGTTCCCTCACAGCGCGGACCAGCCCGGCCACGGCCTTGACCTCGCCAACGGATGCGGCGTGGACCCACAGGGTTCTCCTCCGGGCGGGCACCTCGGGCAGCCTCATGCCGAGCCGCTGGAGCATGGTACCCCGGAAGTTCGGATGCTTCCTGAAGGCAGCGGCAAAGGGCCACGCCAGGAGCGTCGCGAGGACACGGTACAGGATGATGCCTAGGTGCGCCATCGGGCCAGGAGCCTTTCCAGGTCGTCCGGGGTGTTGATCTCGGAGAATACTCCTCTCGCCTGGATGACCCTGATGGGGATGCCGTTCTCCAGGGCCCGGAGCTGCTCCAGGGACTCGGTGCGCTCCAGGGGGGAGGGCTTCAGCGAGGTGAACCGCAGCAGGGTCGGTCGGGAAAAGCCGTAGATGCCGATGTGCTTGAGCAGACCCGCGTGGCCGGGATTGCGCACAAAGGGGATGGGCGAGCGGGAGAAGTACAGGGCATCACCGTTCAACGCACAGACCACCTTCACGATGTTCGGGTCGGCAGCCTCGTGGGGCTCAAGCGGCGTGGCGATGGTGGCCATGGCCGAGCCCGCCTTGAGTGTCTGCACGAGCCCGGCCAGGGCGTCCAGATCGAGGACCACCTGGTCTCCCTGGACATTCACCACGTGGTCCGCCTGAACGCCGGAGACGGCCTGGGCCACCCGGTCCGTCCCCGAGGGGCAGTCGGGGCTGGTCATGACCGCATCGGCACCGAAGGACCTGGCGGCATCGAGGATACGCTCATCGTCGGTGGCGATGAGTACCCTGTCCAGATCCGGGCACGAAGCCACCTGCTCGTAGATCCTCCGAATCATGGGCTTGCCCGCGATGTCCACCAGGGGCTTTCCCGGGAAGCGCGTGGCGCCGTACCGGGCGGGGATGACGGCCACGACGCTCATGTCAGGCAGGCCCCTTCCGTGCGGTCACCATGTCCAGGGCCCGCAGGTGGGCCTGGTAGGACGCATCGTCGTAGAGGACCATCCTCACGGTCTCGATGCCGGTATCGCCCTTGAGGTAGTCGAGAATCGCATCAATGGCCACGGCTGCGGCATCTTCCACGGGATAGCCGAAGATGCCCGTGGACAGGGCGGGAAAGGAGATGGATCTGATATGGGTACGATCCGCAAGCTCCAGGGAGTTGACATAGCATGCCTTCAGGAGCACTGCATCGCTCCGGGCGCCGCTGTACACCGGGCCCACGGTGTGGATCACGTACGCGTTGGGCAGCTTGTGGCCCCCGGAGATCCTTGCCTCGCCGGTGGCGCACCCGCCGAGCTTCCTGCACTCCTCCCACAGCCCCGGCCCTGCAGCCCGGTGGATGGCACCCGCCACCCCGCCGCCGGGCGCCAGCTGGGAGTTTGCCGCATTCACCACCGCCTCGGTATCCTGGGCCGTGATATCGCCCACCACGAACTGGAGCCTGGATCTGTGGATCATGACCTCCTTCATGGGTCACCCTCCTCGCGCACAGGGAAAAGATCTCTTTGTATAATACCGTATGCGCCGTGAATGCAATCCTTCTATGGCGGAGCCCCTTCCGCGAGAGCAAGATGGCTCGATCCCGGTTGACTTTTCATGGAGGAATCCCTTATCCATCCATGCATGGACATGAATGCTCTCATCGAGAGGATCAGGGGACACAGGGATTTCCACAAGGCGGGCATGATCCTGTGCCACAACGGCGTGGTGCGCGCGACATCCCGCGACGGCACGGCGGTGACCGGTGTCACGGTCCGGGCCGACCATGATGCGATCCGCGAGGTGGTGGAGCAACAGAAGAAACGGCCCGGCATCATAGAGATCCTGGTGGAGGTCAACGAGGGGGACCTCAAGGTGGGCGACGACCTCCTGGCCATCGTGGTGGCAGGTGACATCAGGGAGCACGTGATCCCGGTGCTCGCCGACACCCTCAACCTCATCAAGGCCCGCGGCACGAAGAAGACCGAGCATGGATGAGGGTTGTAATCAGTATAAAAATATCAACATATCATCATGCTGAGTCCGGCGCCGGAGGGTGCGGATTTCTGTTCCTCTCACCTTGACTCCCCAAATATTGTATGCTACCCAAGGAAAGCCTGTGTGGGGCCGTAGCTCAGTTGGGAGAGCGCTTGAATGGCATTCAAGAGGTCGAGGGTTCGATTCCCTTCGGCTCCACCACCCAAGAGTCTTGTTTCTGTCTCCATTTCCCCTGAACTGGAAGAGACCTCCCACTTTGTGTACAATGGTGCCCCATGCTGAAGTCCTTTTGAAGGAGGAGTGCCCATGGCCTCGTATGTCCACCCCCACTCCCGCAAGGCAGGGCTGCCGCCCGGATCGTTCATCCATGTGGGCTCGCGGATTGCCGAGCAGACCACCATCGACCTTTTCACCTACACCCGGGGCGCATTCAGAGAACTCACTACAACCGGGGCCGACGAGACCCTTGCCCAGGTGGATCCGGCATCCATAAGCTGGATCAATGTATCAGGCCTCTCGGAGATCGAGGCCATAGGAAAGATCGCAGCCCATTTCGGGCTGCACCCGCTGACCACCGAGGATATCCTCAACACAGGGCAGAGACCCAAGATCGAAGACCATGGGGACTACCTCTTCGCCTCCGTGAGGATGCTCTACCCGGATGACGGGGGAGAGAGGATCATCTACGAACAGGTCAGCATCATCCTGGGCGAGAACTATGTCCTCACCTTCCAGGAGGGCGGGCGCGACGTCTTTGACCCCGTGAGGGAGCGCATCAGGACGGCCAAGGGCAGGATCAGGGGATCAGGGCCCGACTACCTGGCGTACTCCCTCCTCGACGCCGTGGTGGACCAGTATTACGTGGTGCTGGAAAAGATCGGCGAGCACGTCGAGGAGACAGAGGACCGGCTTGTCACGAATACGACGCCGGATATCCTGAGGACCATTCACGGCATCAAGAATGAGATGCTCTTCCTCCGCAGGATCATCTGGCCGCTGCGCGACGTCGTCGCCTTCCTCGCACGGGGCGATTCCCAGCTTATACAAAGCGGCACCACCCTGTACTTCCGGGATGTCTACGACCATACGATCCAGGCCATAGACTCCACGGAGCTGTACCGGGACATCGTCTCCAGCATGCTCGATACCTATCTCACCAGCCTGAGCAACAGGATGAACGAGGTTATGAAGGTGCTCACCGTGTTTGCCACCATCTTCATTCCGCTGACCTTTGTGGTGGGGATCTACGGTATGAACTTCGAGTACATGCCCGAGCTGCGATGGAGGTGGGGATATCCCGCCCTGTGGGCCTTCATGGGCGTCATGGTGGCGTCCATGGTCATGTATTTCAGGAGAAAACACTGGATCTGAATTGATCCAATCTGGTTGCATCTCGCATGGTTTTCTGGTATGTGGCTGCCCGAGTACGAAGGAAACCACGGTGGATAACCCTGCACACATGTTACTCTCCCAGATCGGATCGAGAAGGCGGGTGCTCATCGTCTGTCACAACAACCCGGACCCGGACACCATCGCCTCGGCTGCTGCCCTGAAGAGTATCCTGCTCCACGCCCTGCGTGCCAAGGTCGCCATCTGCTACGGAGGGGTCATCGGCAGGGCGGAGAACCGCCAGCTCACCCGCAGGCTGAAGATCGACATGATCCCGATGCGAGAGGTCGACTTCCGGGAGTATTCGGTGATCTGCATGGCAGACACCCAGCCCGGCACGGGCAACAACTCCCTTCCCAAAGGCATCAGGCCGGATGTCGTCATAGACCACCACCCCCTGCGGAGGAACACCCTGAACTGCGCCTTTTCGGATGTGCGCCCCAAGTACGGGAGTACCTCCACCATCATGACCGAATACCTGCGGGAACTGGATCTGGCGGTGGACAAGATGCTCGCAACAGCACTGTTCTACGGGCTGAAGACCGACACCAACGGTCTGCTGCGTTCCGCCACCAAGGCGGATCTCGAGGCCTTCAACTACCTGTTTCCGAGGATCGCGCCAAAGACCCTGTCATCCATCCAGAACCCCCGGATACCGAAATCCTACTTCCTCAAGTTCGCCGACGGCATCAACAACTCCGTCCAGTACGGGGATGTGATCATCTCCCAGATGGGGCGGCTCCATAACCCGGACATTGCGGCGGAGATGGCGGATTTCCTCCTGAGGATGGAAAACATCCACTGGAGCCTGTGCATCGGCGAATATCGCGACGAACTGGTCATGTCGGTGCGTACGTCGCGGAAGGGATCGTGGGCCGGCAGGGTAGCCCTGAAGGTCCTGCGGGGCCTGGGGGCCGGTGGAGGGCATGAGCAGGCCGCCGGAGGCAGGGTGAATCTCGCCGGAATGTCCCAGGACTGCCGCCAGGACCTCATGGCCAAGATCATCGAGCGTTTCCTCAAGATCGTGGGTTCCCGCGAGCACAAGGAGCGCCGTCTCCTTGCCAGCGCGGCCTGATATCGGTTCGCATCGTTTTCTGCACCCTGTTCCCTCCCCCTTGGAGGGGGTGTCTCCTCGGAAAAACCTTCATGTACCGCGCAGGGATCGGGCGTGTACAGGGGCTCATAAGATGAAAATCAGTAAAACGGACCAAAACTGAACACAATATGTAGAAACCATAAGGTTTGGGGCTGTGGCAACCGTAAAAGACTCTCGGTTAAACAGATACCTTCCCCGGACGCCTGAAATTATCCTTGTTTTTTTATGCCGAAGGAGTATGAAGTCACGCAAAACCTGCTGATGGTGCGGGGAGAGAGTGAAGGAACAGAGATGATGAAGGATAAGGTCGTATTCTCCATGATGGTTGTCATCGCCCTGACTGCACTGGTGGTAACGGGTTGCGCCAAGAAGACCGCTGAGCCCGGGGTGGAGACGACCCCCCCCGCCGCAGCAGCGCCCGCCGCACCCGCACCGGAGATGAAGCCGACTGGAACGGCGCCTGCCGCTGCTTCAGCCGTGCCGGTCCTGAAGGAAGCGACCACCTTCGACAAGAAGATCTACTTCGGGTTTGACAGGTTCGATCTTGCTCCCGAGGCAGTGGCGGTACTGGACGAACTCGCGGCCTTCCTGAAGGCGAATGCGGAACTCAGGCTCAATATCGAAGGACACTGCGACGAGCGGGGCACCAACGAGTACAACCTCGCCCTTGGCGAGCGCAGGGCAAAGGCCGCGCTGGACTACCTCGTATCCCAGGGTATCGATGCGGCTCGTCTCGCCGCCATCAGTTACGGCGAAGAGAGGCCTGCGGATACGGGAAATACCGAGGAGTCCTGGGCAAAGAACCGCAGGGACGAGTTCATTCTCGGTAAATAGGGATTGTGCGCGGTCATGTGCTTCGCATGATCGGTGGGAAGAATCGAGCTGCACGAAAAAGGGATAGACAAATCATCCATACTGGTTTATGCAGGAAATCAACATCATGGAATATGTAGATGCAATGGATGAGGAAGATCATATCACATGCAGACTATCCTTAACGAAGTGCATTGAGGGTGGATGCATCGAACGGGCATTTGGTGCAATCTGCCAGGGCTGTCTCGCCGCGCGATGAACGATTGACTTCTCACAGGCACTGTTTGTATGAACGGTTTATGGCTTCATGGGGCAGAGGCGGAGGAAACACCACCTGCTGAATAACATCGGCAGAAAAAAAAAAGGATAGGAGATAAAGAAGATGAAGAAGGGTTCTTTATGGGTGTTGTTTGTGGTTGTCGTGTTTGGGCTTCTGATGTCCGTTTCCGCTTGCCAGAAGAAGGAAGCGGCCACCGAGCAGCCTGCAGTGACGGAAGAGGCGGCACCGGCCCCTGAGGCGGCACCGGCCCCTGAGGCAGCACCGGCCCCCGAGGCAGCACCGGCCCCCGAGGCAGCAGCCCCGGCGGCAGAGGCACCCGCTGCGGCACCGGCTGGCTCAGCTCAGTAACAGAGAGTCACAGTAGTAGAAAGTGACACCAGAACCACCCTCGGCCTCAGGGCCGAGGGTGGGCGGTCTAGCATTTCCCTCACTAATACAAGTCGCAGTATACGTTCCTTCCCACTACACTTCCTGAAAGCGCCACTACCCTTCTGATCATGGGGTGCGGGTGCAGGCAGAGAGCAACCGAACGGACAGGTCAGGGGGTCTTTTCAGTCGCCCTGGAAAAGGCTTCACGGAATCTGAGCACCTCTACGGGCACGGATTCTATCTTCTTGCCCAGAACGTCCTCAGCCTTCAGTCCGGCCCTGCCATAGAGCGCCGAGGTGGCAGCATCGTCAAGACGCAACTGGGCGCCCTGTAGGGAAAAGCCCGCAGTCAGGCCTGCAGACCGGGAGAACGAGTAGATCTCGGCCCCGGGGACCGTTCCGGTGTTCTCGTCCATGTGGAGGCTCAGATTCCCCGCCACCACGGACACATCGGCCCCCAGGATGAGACTGCCCCTGTTCCCCAGGTCCATGAACCGGCCGTGTCTGAAGACCAGGACCAGGTCCGTGGACTGCAGGCCCATCTGCAGGCCGAAACTCCCGCCTCCCAGCGAAACGAGCACAGGGTTTGACCAGCGGCCGTCCTGCCCTCTGGTCATGAGCACTCCTCTGCCGTAGCGTGCACCCACAAAGAAGCTCGCCTTGATCATGTTGGGGACAATGACCACTGCTGTGGCCTTCTGCAGCAGCACGGGCGGTATGGATGTCCGGGATGGTATCGTGAACGAGGAGAAGGTCTTCAGCGACTCCCGGAGTTTTGCCGCCCCGGCGGGATCGGCAGCAGCCAGCCCCGGGAGGGGGAGCAGCACGGTGGCACACAGACAGACGGCGATGCATAGTCTCTTCAAGGTGGTATCTCCTCGTTGCGCCGGGAATGATCCGGCCGCACCAACCATATACTCGAAAGTGCTTCTGCAGTCCATGCCCGGGATGCACTGTCCCCTGGTTCCGGAACAGGTGATATACGGTATCGGGGACAGGCCGGGTTGTCCCGTTATGAGGATCGATCGACCTCGGAAGACGTCCTCCTGTGGGGCAGGTCAAGGGGCAGAGGCACCTCCGAGTCGAGCAGAACGGCCACCCACCGCGTGGCAGGAAAGCTCTCGCATGCGATCTTGAAGATCATGGTCAGGGGAGCTGACAGCAGCATTCCCACAGGCCCGAGGACCCACCCCCAGAAGATGAGGGAGAGGAAGACCACCAGCGTGGAGAGCGACAGGCCCCTTCCCATGAAGATGGGCTCGAGGATGTTCCCGCAGATGAGGTTCACGACCACGTACCCCACAGTCACCAGGCCCGCAGTTGCCAGGCCGGAATCCACGACGGCGAGCAGGATGGCGGGTATGGCCGCGATCAGCGACCCGATGTTGGGAATGTAGTGCAGCAGAAAGGCGACCAGTCCCCAGAGTACGGGGTAGTTCACCCCGATGATCGTGAGCCAGAGCATCACGCAGATTCCGGTTGCAAGGCTGATCCATGTCTTGATGGCAAGGTATTTCCCCACGCAGAGGAAGACAAAGTCGAAGGCCTCCAGGGTGTGGGCCGAGATGGAAAAGGCGGCCTTGATCTTGGCGAGGAAGGTGGAGGATTCCAGGAGGATGAACACCACGGTGAAGAGGATGAGCACCGTATTGGTGAGGACCCCGCCGAGACCGCTCAGGATGTTGGCGATGATCTGCATGACGGAGGCGGGGTCGAAGAAGTCCGTGACCACCCTCTCTGATATGAAAACGCCATGCATCCTGAGCCATGTGATGAGCTCGAGGAGCTTTTCCTGGATGCGTTCCTGATATCGCGGTGTTTCCATGAGGAAATCGCTCGCCGACGCCCCGATGTATGCACCCAGGCAGAACAGGACGCCCATGATACACCCGATGATGCAGAAAATGGCGAGAAAGGACGGCACACCCTTTCTTCTCATCCAGGAGTACGGGCCGCTGCACATCACCCCGATGAAGACCGACAGGAGGAAGGGCACCATGATGGCGGATGCAGCCTTCATTCCCGCAATGATGACGACGAAGCAGGCGAGCAGGAGCAGGATGTTCTGCGAGGACTCGTCCGTGGGCTGATTCATACCTTCCGACGTGGTGTCCCTAGTGGAGGGAGATCATGATGGTCTGTGCCTGAGAACGGAAGGAGAACCGGCTCATCCTGAAGGAGGGGAGTCCGTGTTTGCCCCTTGCGTTGTTGGAGTACCCGTATGCCTCCTTGGGGATTCCCTTCATGGTGCGGTCCAGTGTTCCGTTCGCGTTCTCGTCGTGGAACACGCTGATGGCATAGTCCTTCCAGGGGATATCCCTGAGCGTCACCACAGCATCGGGTCCCTGGACACGGGTCCGGATCTGGGCATAGGCTGGGCCTTTTCCCAGGAACGTGTTTTCCGAATCGGCCAGGGCGATGACGACGAAGCCCGAGGTGTTCCTCATGCCGGTGACATGGATGGTGAGGTCTCCCCTGGACTGTCCATCGGCCGCCAGGGCGGGACAGGTCCAGAGCATGGCGCCCAGAATCAGTGCAACCGGAAACCGTGTCATGACTGTCTCCCTCCCCCTGTCTGGATCGGGCCATGGTCCCCTGTGCGGACCGTGTCCTCCTCACGGGCAGGTACGCATGTGTGCCCTGCGATGAGGAGCAGGGAGAAAATCCCTTGTTTTCTCGCCCCATGCCGCTGTGCACCCCGCAAGACCATTATGGGCAATGATGCCTGCCGTGTCAAGGAACAGCGTCGGTGGCCTCCTGGAAAGGATGAACCGGGCGGCAGCAGGAGGTGTGGGCGGTTACCTCTTTTCCCCGGCCTGCTGGAGGAGGATGGCATCGGTGAGTTCCTTGATGTTCTCCCGCGCCTGGAGGAGTTCATGGGTGGTCTTCCGCAGGCGGTTCACCAGGATCTTGGACAGCAGGCGGAAGTACACGGCATCGAACTTCTCCCGCCCGGCCGCGTCCATGCGGTCTGTCACCGACATGTCGATGGCAAGGCTGGTGGTCTCGGTGACGGCATTCGCAGATGCGGATCGGGCCTCACCGTCCACGATGGCCATCTCCCCGATGGTGGCGCCTGTTTCCGTGATCTGGGCGACCGGGGTCCCCCGGCTGGTGATCATCACCTCGCCGGACAGGATGATGTACAGCCAGGAGTCGTACTCCCCCTCCCGGGTGATGAGGTCCCCGGGCGCGAACTTGCGCATCTTGCTCAATGCAAGGATGTCCAGGAGCTGCGTGTCGGAATACGACTGGAGGAAGGGGATCTTCCGGATGATCTCGATGAGGTCGGAACGACCCTTCAGGTACGGGGTTTCCTGCATGCGGCCTCCGCCTTGTATTCTCGCCCGCCGGTCTGTATCCTGACCCCGGGCTATGCACTCGTGGAAAGAACATAACAATACCCGGCCATGGAGTCAAAACTTTCCTTGAAATCAGGGCCACAGGATCGGTCGGTGCACGGTCGCGTCACCGGAGGACCGGAGCGGTCCCCGGCCGTTCCTGAGAGCACGGAAGGCCGCAGGCGCACTTCCCGCAGGCATCGGCCCTGCCGAGGTACGCACGGTGCCGCTCGTTGGCCAGCAGGGTCTGATAGCATGCGTGGCGGTCGAACCCCTCGGCGCTCAGGGCATTGCTTGGGCATCGCTGTATGCAGACACCGCAGGATCCGTCGCGTCTGAAGGAGCAGAACTCAAGGGAGGGTCTTGTGCCGGCCGGCACCACGGCATCGGTCACCAGGCTGCCGAGCCTTCCGCAGCACCCCGTCTGCGTGATGAGCATGCGGTTCAGTCCGAAGGTCCCCAGGCCTGCGATATAGGCCGCATGACGGTGGGACCAGGGGCTCAGCAGCGTCGTGGCATCGAAGGTGTGGGTCGGCGCAACGGTGGCCGACCGGTACCCGCAGCCGTCAAGGATGATGCTGAGCCGTTCGTTGATGGAGGAGATGAGTTCGTTGGTCTCCAGGTATGCCCTGGCCCACAGTTCGCTCTGGAAGGTCCCTTCCCGGTTGCTGCTGATGACGCGCCTGGAGAAGGGGAGGAAATAGGCAACCACCGTCCGGGCCCCTGCGAGCAGGTCCGACGGGAGCAGGTGGCCTGGGTGTGCCGTCTGCCTGAGCCCTTCGAAGAGGGGATCCCGGGCATCGGCACAGGCTACCAGCGGCGTGCGCCAGAACCCTTCACCGGCCAGGGCCCTGGGGTGGGCGGCAGCAACCTGCTCGACGGCGGAACGCAGAAGCTCAGGGGATAATCTTCCTGCACTCCACATAGTAGCGTTTCTCGTCCGCATGGCCCATGGAGAAGGCCTTGCGGGGCAGCACGCCTTCCAGGATGATGGTCTTGAAGAGGTCGTGCTTGGAGATCACGGGCAGGCCGAATCCCATGGCAGAAGGCCTGGAAGAGAGATCGCGCAGCACATCGTCGCCATGGATGTAGTCGATTTCCACCCCCGGGTTGTCTGCGCAGAACACGTCGAGGAAGGCCTGGAGGCTCCCGACCTCCAGGTTCCACCGGGGGTTCCTCAGCACGATGCGGCCTTTCCCCTCAGGGGAGAAGTAGTCGATGACCTGCGTGTGTTTTTCCTCCAGTGGCAGGGGCTCGCCTTCGGCCAGAACGCTCACCTCGCAGTCCTTGGGGGCGAAGAAGTCCTCCATGGCGGAAAAGAGCCGCCCGGGCGTCACGTGGAAGAGCACCCGGTGGATGGGCTCGAACTCGAGGCCCCTGTCGTGCACGTTGACCAGTTCCACCAGGGCGTACCGAGCCGGATGGCTCATGACCGCAGCCTTGTCGGCTGCACCGGCCTTGACCTGCTCCCAGAAGAGCTTGGCCGATGCCAGGGAATGGTTGCCGTCTCCCACGGCGTAGAGGAGCACCTCGGTGTCCCTGACGCCGTAGCGGTCGCTGAACCGCGCAGGGTCGGCAAGCCGTGCCAGGCCTCTGGCCACGGACGCGATGGTTTTCTGTTCATCCACGAGGTATCCCCTGATGCGGCCCCCGTTCATCATGAGCCCGAAATCGTAGAGCTTGGCCAGCCTCTGCCCGAAGAGCGGTTCAATGACGGTCATCTCCGGGTCGTCGATGAGCACCATGATGTGCGGCAGCTCGACGGATGCCCGGGAGCGGATCCTGACGCGCACGGGCAGACGCTCCACCACGGTGCCCTCGGTGGCCCTGATGAGGGACGTACTGCCCTGCCGGAAGTCGTAGTGCTCCAGGTCCAGGCATACGACGAGCCCCCTGCGCAGGGCGCCCCGGGCTGTGGTCCGCTCCACCAGCACGAAGCCGTCTCCCACCGGCGACAGGATGCCCTGGTCGAGGTACCTCTCCATGTCGGCAGCGATCCGGGACAGGTACTCGTCCTCGTCGACGCTGTTCAGGTATGCCTCGGGGAAGGTAAGGCGCAGCGTGGAGGGTGATGATCCCACCAGTTCATCGACCTGCTGCCAGTAGTCGGGTTGGGAGGTGAACTGGTCGCAGGCCACCACCGACCACCGGGTGAGGTCGGTTCCGGGCCTGGGCAGGAGGATCCGGGGGACGTGCAGGGCTACATTTTCAAGGTTCATGGTGCTATCTCCTCGTTGCTGGGAAAGGTTGTTTCATGTTCATACCAGAACCCGTGGAGGGCTTTCAACCGGGGAGATACACTGTCCATGGAGATCACCCTCAGGGCGTGAGCACCAGGACGTTCCTGTACTGGGCCCTGATCGCCTCGGGTTTGAAAGGAAAGGGGAGGTATTTCCCCTGTCGCCAGGCGGTGATGGCATCGTCGAAGTGGGGGCTCGAGGGATTGTCCGACTGGCCGGTGCTGTTGACACCGAACATGGGCTCGTCCAGGCTGAAGTCCACGATGATTCTCATGGCCGGGATCAGCCAGGTGTCGAAATCCCTCCCCATGGTGTAGCCGGCCACGTTCAGGGTGAAGTAGTCTCCCGGGGCCGGGAAGGGCCCCCGGCTGTGGTAGGGCCGCAGGAGACGCAGGGCCGTCCTCTCGGCAAGGCCCATGTTCGGTGCCATCCTGGACGACTCTGTCTCCCAGAGATACGTGTGCAGCGTTCCCCACTTCCAGGTCCGGTAGTCTTTGCCCATGCCCTTCTCCAGCAGCATGACGGCATCGAGGAGGGATCGTGCGAGGATCCGGGCCTTGGTTTCCTTATCAGGGGTTGCGGCATCGTCCCAGAAGGGGCTCTCGTCTCCCCGGACGAGGATATGGTCGCAGGTGGCGTTGTAGCTCTCGTTGTTGATCACCAGGAAGGCCTTCCATGTCCGGGAGGACTCGGGTCCCAGCTCGTCCAGGAAGATGTTCCGGGTGGCGCAGTGCAGGATCGCGCTCACCAGGGCCGCGCCGCCCGAATCAACGGACATGGAACCGTCGAAATCCTCGAGCACGTCCAGGCCGAGGTGGACCCTGGCCCGCTGGCCGGGGTCTTTCCATGACGCGACCTCGTGCTCCATGTCCGTGGCGAGCCGGCCTGTGAGATAGAGATCCCGGAGCCTGGGGGCGAACAGGGAAACGGTGTCGAGCTGCATGTCCATGGATGTTCTCAGGGTATGCCTTGGCGTAGCGGAGATCATCTGGGCGATGCGCTCGGCGCGTTCGGGCCAGTACCACGATGAAGACAGGACATGTGGGTAGTCCTTCCCCACGGTGCGGTTGTTCGCCGTGCCGATGAAACCCTCCGGCGGGTTCTTCGCCATGGGAAGAACAGCCGGGTCGAGGAGCCCTGTCCAGTCATACTCCCCGGTCCACCCCGGTGACGGAAGGAAGCCGGTGCCCTTCTTCCGTAGCGGATAGTTGCCGGTGACCTGCCAGCCGATGGAGTTCCTGTCGGCAAAGACCATGTTCAACGCAATGGACCGGATGGACTTCACCTGGGCGAAGGCCTCATCCACGGACCGCGCGGAGTTCAGCGCAAAGAACGAATCAAAGGTCTTGTCGTTCCCGCTCAGCGCCGCCCACTGCAGCGCCACGCCGTAGGGGAGGTCCAGGGGCACGGGCTGGAAGAACTGGGTGGGATCGTTTCTGAGGGCTTCGTTCAGGAGGGGGCCGTGGTTGGTCTCACGGATCACCCTGGTGACCGGGTCCCTGCCCCTGACGCGGAAGGTCTCCGTGCGTTCGGTGGTGGGTGTCCACTGGCCCTCGCTCAGGTAATGGAGGCGTCCGTCCTTCACCTGCAGCTGTTCCAGGAACAGGTCCTGGTTGTCGGCCATGACCATGGTCATGCCCCAGGCGATGGATCCGTTATACCCCGCCACCACGAGGGGACCTCCCGCCAGGGTGATGCCCGCTGTGTCGAAGGTGCCGCACTTGAGGTGCATCATGTTCCACATGGACGGCAGGGTGAGCATGAGGTGGGTGTCGTTGGCGAGGATGCTTGCAGCGCCGGATGTCCTGTTTCCGGCAATGGCCCAGTTGTTGGATGCCGCTGCCCCTTTGATACCCAGCGATGCCAGCATCTGCTGCTGCTGCAGGCAGTCAGCCACCGCGGCCGATGCCTTCTTCAGGTCGATGCCGGCGAGTTTGGCGGCTTCTTTGAAGGGCAGGGGTTCGTCGGGATAGACGGGGAGCAGCCAGGCCGCTTTCTCTATGCCCACGGACTGTGCCACGCCCAGGGCTGCGGTTTCCTCGTAGACGTTGAAGGACAGCGCGAGGTTCACCAGGCAGAATACCAGCGCCGAATCGATGGGTCTCCATGGCTCCGGGGTGTACCGTGCCAGGGCAAGGTCCGGCGGAAGGTTGTCCCTGTGGGAGTCCAGGTAGGTGTTCACCCCGGCGCAGTAGCGGTCCAGCAGTTCCCTGTTCCGGGGGGATATGGTGGTGAGCATGGCTGCAGCCATGCGTTCAAGGCCCAGGGTGCGCATGTAGATGTCCAGTTCGAGCAGGGGCTCGCCTGCCATCTCTGCGAGGCGGCCCTTTGCCATGAGCCTGAAGCCGGTCATCTGGCTCAGCCTGTCCGATGCGTGAACATACCCCACGGCCATGGCCAGGTCCTCCATGGTCACCGCCTCAACGTAGGGGATGCCGAAGGCGTCTCTCCGTACGGTCACCGGTTGCCGGAGTCCGGGCAAGGACAGCGATCCGGTCACGGCGTCCACCGTGCCCTGGAAGTGCCGGTCCACCACGCTGGAGCATGAGCCCGTCAGGAGGAACACGATAGAAAGCAGACATGCGGCAATGCTATTCCGGGTGCGCACGAATACCGAAGGTTTCTGTGTATGGTGTCCCTCCATGGTGTCTCCCCTGTTCAGGCGGTCTCTCGGGATCGGTCCCCCTGCAGTGACGTCCATGTCCGTCTCAGCCCGCAACGATGGCGCCCTTGAGGTAGGTCGCGGCCCGGCCCGAGATGGTGACCCGCTCCCCCCTGTCCTTGCAGAATATCTCGCCTCCCCGTTGTGATACCTGCAGGGCATGCAGTTCGGTCCTGCCAAGGCGTGCCGCCCAGTAGGGGATGAGGGCGCAGTGGGCCGACCCTGTCACCGGGTCCTCGTCGATGCCCAGCCGGGGAGCGAAGAAACGCGACACGAAGTCCGAGCCTGAGCCCGGGGCGGTGACGATGACCCCCCTCAGGTCCACGGCGGCGAGCAGGTCCATGCGGGGTTCAAGAGACCTGATGTCCTCTTCGTGATCGTAGACCACGAAGTAGTCGGCACAGCGGAGCACGGCGGAAGGCTTCTTTCCGAGGCCCTGGACGAGGGCCTCAGGGGCCTCGCACGCGAGAGGCGGCTGGGCGGGAAAGTCCATGGAGAGCATGTCTCCCGAACGCTCCACGCGCAGCGGGCCGCTGGCTGATTCGAACATGACCCTGGTGCACAGGGGGTCCAGTTCGGTGAAGATGACATGGGCTGAGGCAAGGGTGGCGTGGCCGCACAGATCGACCTCTGCGACAGGGGTGAACCAGCGGATGCGGTAGTGGTCTTCCTCGGGCACGAAGAATGCAGTCTCGGAGAGGTTGTTTTCCCTGGCAATGAGCTGCATGACCCCCTCGTCGAGCCAGCTGTACAGGGGGCACACCGCAGCGGGATTGCCCCTGAAGACCTGTGCCGTGAACGCGTCGACCTGAAAGATGGGTATATCCATTCCCATCACCACCCTTTCATCCTGTACACGCCAATAGAACACCCGGCGGCCGCTGTCGGAGGCGTCGACCGGACCGGGAACCATCCGATACCCCTGTGGGATTGTACACGGCAGGGTCTGGCCCTGCAACGGCAAAGTGCCCTTGGCCGTCGCTGTGCCGGGTAAGCCTCGCAGCCGCCCGACACAGTGCAAGGGAAACGGAATTCCTCAGAAGGATAAAAAAGTTGCCCTGATGCCGGGATGGCCGGGACCGTGAAGATGTATCTGTCTGATATCATGGAATCTATTCATGGCACAGCGCTTGCTGGGGAAAGAAGACGTCCTTGGTCAGGCAGGACAGGAAAGGCGGCATCACGAAACCATGATTTTTGACACCAGGCAGCTTCAGCGCATAGAGTCCCAGCGGCGGGAAAGCCCCGAGGTGGAGCGCCTCATCGCCCAGCGAACCCGGTTCCTGGAGGAACACCCCCACCTGATGGCCCTCCAGAACGAGATCGATAGCCTCCTGAGCACCACGGTGGATCCTGTGAAGAGGCTCGAGATCCTCTTCATGGTCATGACCGAGAGGCTCATGGAGTTGCGCTCGGTCTTCGGCGAGGTTGTGCGGCTGGCGGATTCGGTGGCCATGGGACACCGCCCGATCCCATCGTCCCGGGGTTGACGGGGGTACCCCTATCAGCACCCCCGGGGTCCTGCCCGGGACCCGTCAGAAGGCGTAGTTGTCCTGCAGGATCTCCATGGAATGGATGAGGTAGTGCTTTCCCAGGTCTCCGCTCAGGAACACCGGTTTGTCCTTGTGCATCAGTTCCATGACCATGACATCCGTCATGGAGATCTTCACCAGGGCATGGTGTCTTTCCTTGCCCTCCATCTGCCCCTGGAGCTTCTTGAGGGTGTTCTGGACCTTTCCATTCTCGGCGATGACCGCCATGCGCCGCACGCTCTTGCGGAGCTTGAGAAGATCGGCGGGGTTCTTGGTCTTTTTCTCCTTCATTGCCTCCATCTGGGCCTTGTACTCGTCGAAGGTCTCCTTGGGCATGACGGTCATCCGGGCGTCCAGGTATTTCATTACATCAGGGTTGCCCACCGGGCGGATGCTCATGATCACGAAGCTGCCCTCCTCCTTCTTGCCCTTGACGGCCTTGACCGTGTGGTCGGGGGTTTTCAGCTCGATGAGGTTTCCCTTGTCCGAGATGGTACCCCCTGTCCTGGATGGCGAACAGGAAACCATGAGCAGCAGGATCAGGATCGCCCAGAGACACCGTGGCATAGTCTTCACGTTTCATTCCTCCTTGTCAACGCGGCACTCTCCCGTGTGGACTCCGGCATGATATAGATGCGGCACAGGGAATTGTCAAGCAGGGTCGTCCCCCTCCCTGGTTTCTTCCCGTACACGGTGGAGACGTGCATGAAAACCGCATGGTTCCGGTCCATGGCGCCGGTTCTAGGCGTTGTGCAGGATGGTCTCGATGGCCCGGTAGGCCGGCCCGGCAAGGGAGTTGTATCGCCCCGGTGTGATGGCGAGAGAACCCTCTGCGAGAAGACGCTCCAGGGCGAACCCGGTGACGAGCTTGTTGTGGCGCCATGGCCGGAGCGCATCCGGGTGGAGATTCATCAACAGGATCGACAGCTCCCTGACGTGCTCGAGGGATTCCGGGCAGGCGGCCTCGATCTCGATCTCGTGGTGGAGTATGGATGACCCGGAAAACCTGTAGCAGACCCTGTCCAGGGCCAGCTTCGCGAGCGTGCCAAGGCAGGGATCCCCTTCCTGCCCGGCGTCCAGTGTCAGCCGCACGGTCCGGCGGGACTGGATGGGGCTGAGGCCGAGACAGGCGAGGCCCTCAACCGGATCGTCCGTCCGGCATGGGACTTCCACGAGACCGTAGGCCACCTTGTGCAGGATGTGGGCGATGTGGTCCAGGCACTGTCTGGACCAGGGCATCTCGATCTCGTCCCTGACCGCCGTCCCCGATGCATCCACCTGCTCGTCCTGCTTGATGCAGAAGACCGCCGTGGCCCCGTGGCCCCGCGTCCTCACCGCAATGCCCCGGCTCGAAAGGATCCTGGACGGGGTGTCGTAGTAGACGTCCTGAAGGGTCTGGGTTCCCCTGGGCGTGAACCGGTAGGGACCCAGCGCCCGCACGCGGGAGATGTTCTCCATGATGCCCACGGGATCGTCATGGATGACGCAGAGTGTTGTCTCGATCTCCACTGTCATGACAACACGGATTTTCGCATGGAACATGCCCTGTTGCAACCTGATGAACGATGGGGGCACAACAGCCCTGGGCACTACGGCACGCCCGTTTCTGGACAAGAAGCGAGGTTGTGGTTACTATACGGGTAGATGTGCCTGCGTGGAGAGCTGGGGTGCGGGCAGGCCGAATGATTCCGGGAGGGGTCATGGTCGAGAAGGTCATCATCATGGGAGCTGCGGGGAGGGATTTCCACAACTTCAACGTCTATTTCAAGGACAATCCCCGCTACCGCGTGGTGGCCTTCACGGCCGCACAGATCCCGGACATCGCGCAGCGCTCATATCCCGCAGCCCTCGCCGGCGAACTCTATCCGGACGGTATCCCCATCTTTCCCGAGGCCATGCTGGCGGGTCTCATCACCGAGCACCGGGTAGACCTGGTGGCCTTTTCCTACAGCGATGTGCCCTATGTGGAAGTCATGCACAAGGCGTCCATCGCCATGGCCCACGGCGCGGATTTCATCATGATCGCGGCATCGTACACCATGCTCAGGGCAGACAGGCCCGTGGTGGCGGTCTGCGCGGTACGCACCGGGTGCGGCAAGTCGCAGACCACGCGCAGGGTCTGCACCATCCTGCACGGACTGGGGAAAAAGGTGGTGGTGGTGCGACACCCCATGCCGTACGGCGACCTGCTGGCCCAGGAGGTCCAGCGGTTCTCCATCTACAGTGACTTCAGCCGGCACAGGTGCACCATTGAGGAGCGGGAGGAGTACGAGCCCCTGGTGGACCAGGGAGTCGTGGTCTATGCCGGGGTGGATTACCGCAAGATCCTGGATGCGGCCCAGGCCGAGGCGGACATCATCGTATGGGACGGTGGCAACAACGACACCCCCTTCTATCGGCCCGACGTCCACATCTGCCTCTTCGATCCCCACCGGCCGGGCCACGAGCTGCTCTACTACCCGGGCGAGACCAATATGCGCATGGCGAGCATCGCTGTCATCAACAAGGTGGACAGCGCGCATTCCTCCCAGGTGGAACAGGTCAGGGGCACCATCGAGACGCACAACCCCGCGGCACGCATCGTTCTGGCCGCCTCGCCGGTACTCGTGAGCGAGCCCGAGCGGATCAGGGGCAGTCGCGTCCTGGTGGTGGAGGACGGCCCCACCCTGACCCACGGGGAGATGCCCTTCGGAGCGGGGTCCATCGCCGCACGGGCCTTCGGGGCATCCGAGATCGTGGACCCGCGCCCCTATGCCACGGGCTCCATCCGGTCCACCTACCATGCCTATCCCCATATCGGGATCGTCCTGCCCGCCATGGGCTACAGCGCGGGCCAGATCGCCGACCTCGAGCAGACCATCAACGCCTCCGAGTGCGACCTGGTGCTCTTTGCCACGCCCATCCAGCTCACCAGGATCCTGTCCATCAACAAGCCGACCATCAGGGTCCGCTACGAATACGAAGACCATGGATCCCCGCTCCTGCAGGAGGTCCTGCTGGACGAGCTGCAAAAAAGGGGCTGCATCTAGTGTCAGGAGGCCGACCATGAAGGATTCCCCGGTCAGGCCGGTGCTCCTGGTGGCCCTGGGCGGGAATGCGCTGATCCGCAAAGGCCAGCAGGGAACCATTTCCGAGCAGTTCGAGAACCTCCGGGTCCCCATCAGCCAGATCGCCCGCCTCACCCGGGACTACCGCGTCATCATCACCCACGGCAACGGCCCCCAGGTAGGCAACCTGCTGCTCCAGCAGGAGTGCACCGAAGAGGTGCCCCGGATGCCCCTGGAGATCCTGGTGGCCCAGACTCAGGGGCAGATCGGCTACATGATCGAGTCCACCCTGGACAGCGAGCTCATGCGCCAGGGCATCGCAGCCAGCAGACCCCTGGTGAGCCTCATCAGCTACGTGGTGGTGGACGAGCACAGCCCTGCCTTCACCACCCCCACCAAGCCCATCGGGCCGGTCATCCCCGAGGACCGGGTACCATCGTGCCCGTACCCTGTCAGGTTGACCGAGAAGGGCTTCCGCCGGGTCGTGGCCTCGCCCGAACCCGTGGCCATCGTGGAGAAAAGCGAGATCCTCAGGCTCATCGAGATGGACTTCGTGGTCATCTGCTGCGGAGGGGGCGGCATCCCTGTGGTGCGGGAGGGCAGGTCCTTTGCCGGGGTGGATGCGGTCATCGACAAGGACCTTGCCAGTGCCAGGCTCGCCTGCGAGGTGGGGGTGGACATCTTTGTCATCGCCACCGACGTGCCGGGCGTGGCCATCGATTACGGGACCGAACACCAGCGGTTCCTGGCCAGGCTCGACGTGAACCGGGCATGGCTGTATGCGGCTCAGGGGCAGTTTCCCGAAGGATCCATGCTGCCGAAGATCCAGGCTGCCATACGGTTCTTAGAAGGGGGTGGGAAAAGGGCTGTCATCACCTCCGTCGAGGCCATCGAGGAAGCCGTTGCTGCAAGGGCTGGCACGGAGGTGATCCGCGGCTAGGCAGGCGGACGCTCAGCCCCGGCGCTTCCTCAGGCCGCGCTCCACGGTCACCACGAAGTCCTGGACATTGGTTAGGATGGAACGGGCCGTCAGCGAGCCCCGGTTGGCCAGCTTGTTCACGGCGAACTCCGACATGTCCACGGTGTAGAAGAACACGGGCCTCACTGTCTGGTCGGGCAGGACACGGTAGGACGGGGCCATGTTGCCCGTGGCGATGGCGTGCAGCTGGGTGGCCATGGCGATTATGGTGGTGGCCCTGCGCGTCAGGGAGCGCATCCTATCCTGAGCCTCGTAGGCGCTGGCAGTCACCTCGGGCAGGGGCCCGTCGTCCCGTATGGACCCGGCCAGGACAAAGGGGATGTCGTTCTCGATGATGGTCTTCATGACCCCGGAGGTGAGGACGCCCTGGTGGATGGCCGCACGGAGCGATCCGATCCTTCGGATGGTGTTGATGGCGTCCAGGTGGTTGTAGTGGCCGAGCGCCACTGAGCGCTTGGAGTAGATGTCCTGTCCGAGGCCCGTGGAGAACAGGGAAGCCTCCACGTCGTGGGTTGCCAGGGCGTTGCCTGCCAGCAGGGCGTGGACATAGCCCCCGGCAACGATCTCGGTAAAGGCCTTGCGGGCATCGCGGTCAAAGACCACCGCAGGCCCGAGAACCCAGACCACGAACCCGTGCTCGCGCTCGTAGTCCAGCAGGTCGTAGAGCTGGTCGTAGTCGATGGAAAATGCGGTCTCCCGGGTGATGCGTGACCGGAAGGCGAACTTGTCCTCCGTGCCGGCTGAGAGATCGAAGCCGCCGGTGTGCACATAGATGCCGTCCTCGCCGTTCTCACGCCTGCCGCAGGCTACTGCATCGCCGGCCCTGATGTTCCTGAACTCCTTCACGGTGAGGGAGCCGTCATCCTCCAGGACCGCCACGCAGTCCATGCGGGATTCGGCCAGCAGCACCCAGTGCCCCGGCCGCACGTGGAAGTACTCCGGGTAGATGGAGGTGGCGTGGTAGGCATCGGGGGCCACCCCGTCGGAAGGCGCACGGGTGAAGGTCGCCGTGGGTGCGTCCGAGAGGCCTTTCCTGCTGAAGTCGGGATGCCGGTACTGGGGCAGGATACAGGGCATGATTCACCTCCTGCACGGGGTCGTTTCCAGAGCGCAGCTCCTGGCCCGCCAGTGTAGACGATCCCGGGGAGCCCTGTCAAAGGCAATTGCTCCAGGCCGAACGGACGAGTGACTACTGGATGGTGGACATCTTCTTGATGAAGATGGATATCCCTATGAAAACGCAGCCGGCAACGAACATGCTCATCATATTAAAAACCTCTTTAAAAGTGCCCAGGCCTTGCGGCAGGGCGTATCTGTCATTCATGAGATCCGGACAATCCGGTATAGTGCAAAACCTTGGGTGATCCGGACACACCCGGCATCATCTCAAGCGCTCCCCGGACTCATCGCGGAGCGCGCCAGTCTCATAGAGGACTTCAGCGGCAAATGCAAGGAAAAAAATCGGGCCCGGTTCAGGGCAGGCACTGCGGAGCGAAGTCGTCGCTGGACAGAGCTTCGCGGATCTTGCGGGAGAGGTCCTGCATGCTGAACGGCTTCTGGATGAATCCCGAGCAGCCCCGCTCCATGAGGTGCAGGGCCTGCCCGTGCATGTCATAACCGCAGTCCAGCAGGACCCTGGCCTCAGGGTCTATCTCGCGGACACCTTCAAGGGTCTCCCTTCCCCCCCATGCCCGGCATGATTCATGTCCAGGCTTTTTTTCACGAGGTCACCCGCGTCCGTGGGTTTCCCCTGGTGTTTTCCGACCCGTGCGAGACCCAGGAGCCGCCTGGTGCGGGCCGATCCCCGCTGCACGTACTGCTCCGCGTGCTCCTCCCGGTACAGCCCCTGGTGGCGGGCATACATGATCACCCCGGACATCGTCAGGGACAGCACGGAAAACACTGCCATCCACAGAGATGGTTCGAGCAGCAGTCCGGCGGTGGCGGCCGCAATGAACGCGGCCACGATGGACGCCTGTCTTGCCATCCGGTCTCCGTCTGGAGGATCTCGTGGAACAGGTCGATCTGGTCCTGGGAGAAGAAATGCGACTGGTCCAGGACCTCGTGGCGCTTCACGCCTGCATGGGTCAGCAGCCTGTCGGTATCGGTGTGGGGATGGTTCGCAGCCAGGTACTCGAGGTATGTCCGGATTATCCTGCTGCTGTACAGGGGGTGTAGACTTGTTCATGATGCCCTTTCTCGAGATGCGCTATCGGAGGGAGGGATCGGAAGGGAAAGAAGATCACAGTACTGCCTTCCGGCAGGTGTGACTATCAGAGGTGGATCTCCACGATGTCCCCGTCGTGCATCACGTAGTCGCGCTGCACCATCATGCCGTCGTGGACCGCCTCACCCCAGATGCGGGCGTACTTGAGCCTGGTGAGGAAGTCCTTGTGAATCCTTCCTGCCAGGTCTTCCAGGGTGCTGTGCCGGGGGATGACGAAGGGCTCGTCCAGGTCGGGCTCCTTGCCCGGGTTCTTGGAATACACCCTGATGATGCCTGCCAGGTCGTAGATGCCCCTCAGGAAGGCGTCCAGGTTCGACCCGTTCAGGATGGATATGGCCAGCGACGGCATGGCCGGGGTGGCGAGCTCCAGGAAGGTGGCGAAGTCCTCCTGCCGGGCAGGGGAGTCCACCTTGTTCACCACCACCATGCACCGCTTGAAGAACACCGGCCTCCTGACGCCTTCGGGCACCTCGACTTTCTCAGGGAAGATCCGGTATTCCTTCAGCACGGCCATGATCTCTTCATACTGGCCGATGAGGTCCGCGGTGATGTCCAGCAGGATTGCAACGATGTCCGCCCTCCGCACCAGGTCCATCATGAGGGGGTCCACGTAGTCTGAGGTCAACGGCGGGGTGTCGATGAGCTGGAACTGGATGTTCTCGAAGGGGGCCATTCCGGGGGTCGGCCTGTGCGTGGTGTGGGGGAAGGGGGCGATCTCGGGCTCGGCGTTGGTCAGGGCTGTGATGAGCGACGACTTGCCCGTGTTCGGCGGGCCGATGACGATGACCTGGGCGGCACCTTCCTTCTCGATGGCGTACATGCTCTTCTGCTTGACCGCACCCTTCCTCTTCTGCGCCTCTTCCCGGTGCTTGCTGATGCGGTGCTTGATATCGGCCTGCATCTTGTCCGTACCCTTGTGCTTGGGGATCAGGGCGAGCATCTCCTCCAGGGCCTCGATCTTTTCCTCGGTCGTCTTGGCCTCGCGGTAGCGCCTTTCGGCCTCCAGGTAGGTCGGTGGCAGGTTCGCAGGCATCTCACACACCCCATCCGCGGCACAGGGCCGGTTCGATATGCACCAAGGTACAATCACTGAGGTTTATTTTCAAGATGCCCGGATCAGCAGGGCTTCATGCCGTGCACGATGTTGATGGTGCCCATCATGCGGCGCTCGTACCTGATCCCGGAGAAACCCGCCTCCTCCATGATGCCGGCGACTTCTTCGGCGGTCTTGAAGGCCTGGGTGGAGTCGGGGAGGTAGCGGTAGGCGTGAAGGTCCCCGGTGATGAGGCCGCCGAGCAGCGGAATGACCCAATTCAGATGTATACGCACCAGGGGCTTCAGCACGGTATCCGGCGGAGGTCCGGCATCGAGGCAGACGACCCTGCCCCCGGGCTTGAGCACACGGTGCTGCTCCGCAAAGGCCTGTGCGATGTCTGGGACATTCCGGACCAGGAAGCCGGAAACCACCGCATCGAAGGCGGCATCCCCGAAGGGGAGTTCCAGGGCGTTGGCGCAGCACCACCGGGCCCGCCGGGGGGTGGCCCTCCTGCCCACCTGCATCATCTCCGGGGTGATGTCTGCTGCGACGAACCGCGCGTCAGGATGTCTCCGGGCTGCCTCCAGGATGATCCTGCCAGTTCCGGCGCCCACGTCGAGCATGAGGCCCGAAGCCGGCAGACCGGCCAGTTCCACCGTCCGGCGTCTCCAGGAGCGGTCCATGCCGAAGCTCATGAGGGTGTTCATGAAGTCGTACCGGTGCGCAATGGAGCCGAACATCCTCCGGATCCGGCGGTTCCAGGATGCATGGTTCACGGGCGTTCCCCTGGGCATGGCGGGCAGTTCACGGCATGGTCATAGCAGAAGGCCTGTGCCGGTGTAAAGCGCCCCTACTTCTCGAACAGCTTCAGGTAGCGGCCGTAGCCTTCCTTCTCCAGGTCCTCTCTCGGTATGAAGCGCAGGGCCGCCGAGTTGATGCAGTACCGAAGCCCCGTGGGGGCGGGGCCGTCGCCGAAGACATGGCCGAGGTGCGAGTCGGCCTGCGTGCTCCGCACCTCTGTCCTCGTCATGAACAGGCTCGTGTCCTTCCTTTCTGTGATGTTGGACTTTTCCAGAGGCCTGGTGAAGCTCGGCCAGCCCGTGCCCGAGTCGAACTTGTCCTTCGAGCTGAAGAGCGCCTCACCCGAGACCACGTCCACGTAGATTCCCTCGCGGTGGTTGTTCCAGTACTCGTTCCTGAAGGGGGGTTCGGTGGCCTCCTCCTGGGTCACCTCGAACTGGAGGGGGGTCAGGTGTTTCCTGATCTCCTCAGTGGACGGCCTGCGGTATTCCTCGCCCTTGTCCCGCGGCAGGCCTCTGGAGGCCGGTTCCGCCCCTGCCCAGACCCTGCACAGGAAATGGTCCCGGCCCGAGCCCTGCCGGTAGAGCCTGTAGCGGACAGGGTTCTTCCGGTGATAGTCCTGGTGATACTCCTCTGCCGGATAGAACGTAGACGCCCTGGTGATGGGGGTGACGACGGGTTTGCCGTATCTGCCGGACTTCTGCAGGGCGGCCTTCGACGCCTCGGCCGCTTTCTTCTGCACCTCGGTGTGGTAGAAGATCTCGCTGCGGTACTGGGAACCGCGGTCCACGAACTGACCGCCCGCGTCGGTGGGGTCGATCTGGCGCCAGAACACGTCCAGGAGCTTCTCATAGGACACCCGTGCCGGATCATAGGTCACCTGGACCGCCTCGGCGTGGCCGGTGGCCCCGCCGCAGACATCCTCGTAGGTGGGATTCGCCGTCGTCCCGCCGGTGTATCCCGAGACCACGCGGACGACGCCCGGCACGGCCTCGAAGGCCGATTCCACGCACCAGAAGCAGCCCCCCGCGAAGGTGGCCACCTCGTGCCCGGACCCTGCAGCAGAGCCGATTGACGGGGTTAAGAGCAGCATGGCGATGAGTCCTTTCATGAGTGTACTGTGCATCACTGACTCCTTCCGTGAAGGCATACACGCCTTGTAGGGTTTGGTTGCCATGTCGGCAAGCCCCCTTGTCCTGTTCCTTGAACTTTCAGCCATTCCGCACTATCATGGAGACTGTGCCCTGCACGGAACGGGGTTTCGTGGAGGAGGGAGGCGCGTGGAAAAACACTACAAGTTCTCCATCTGGTATGTGCTCATCGGTATCTGGGTGGTGCTCCTCGCCCAGAACGTCATCTCCACCATGATGGCGGTGAAGACCATCCCCTACAGCCAGTTCCTGAACCTGCTCAAGGCCGGCCAGGTGACCGAGGTCGCCATCACCGAAAACCAGATCCAGGGCAAGTACAAGGAGAAGGACGGGAGCACGCAGGCCTTCAAGGCCGTCCGGGTCGACCCGGAGATCTCGCGGATGCTGGATGAGTACAAGGTCACCTTCAAGGGCCAGATCGAGCAGACCTTCTTCCGCGACCTGCTCTCCTGGGTACTGCCCATCGTGATCTTCATCGGGGTGTGGTACTTCCTCATGAAGCGAATGGCCGGGCAGCAGCCGGGCTTCATGTCGCTGGGCAAGAACAAGGCCAAGATCTACATGGAGAGCGAGCTCAAGGTGCGCTTCACCGACGTGGCGGGCGTGGACGAGGCGGAGCAGGAGCTCGTGGAGGTGATCGACTTCCTGAAGAATCCGGACCGGTTCGGCGAACTGGGCGGCAAGATCCCCAAAGGCATCCTCCTGGTGGGCCCGCCGGGCACGGGCAAGACCCTTCTGGCCAAGGCCGTTGCCGGGGAGAGCGGGGTCCCGTTCTTCTCCATGAGCGGGTCCGACTTCGTGGAGATGTTCGTGGGCCTGGGCG
>JAKPQL010000054.1 GCA_029547045.1 Deltaproteobacteria bacterium
TCTCGGTGGTCTTCATCGGCGCGAGCATGTTCCACGTGGTCTATCACGGGCTCATGGGACACCGGGCCATCCTGCCCAAGCGGGGCGACCTCAGGGATTCCTGGGAGGTGATCAAATCCTTCCTCGGCTCAGGGCAGGAACCACCTTTTGCAAAGTACCTCCCCGAGCAGCGCCTCGCCTATGTGGGGATTGTGGTCATCGTCGCCGGACTCATCGCGAGCGGGCTGGTCAAGACCTGGAAAAACCTCTTCGCCCCGGACATGTCCCTGACGGTCGTTCTCTGGGCCACCTGGGCCCACAACCTCTTCTTTGCCCTCTTCGTGCTTGCCTTTTTCGCCCACATGGCGGCCATACTCATCACGCCCAACCGGCCCATGATCCGGGCCATCCTTACCGGCTGGATACGACGCGACTACGCCGAGCACCGCCACCCCCTGTGGATCGCCGAGATGGCCGGTGACATGGCGCGTGAACGGGAGGGGGGCATGACAAAAGATGAGGGCCAAGAAGATAGAGTCATAGCCGAGTCGATGGAGGTCCCTTCTGAAGGGGATACGAGCCCGACGGCAGAAGGTTCTGCCGATGAGCGCGACGCATAACCCCCGGATCTTCCAGGAATCGAGCGGTTGTGGTAAGAAGCGGGGGGCAGGCCCCTGGAGAGCGGGACCATGAATCCCCCGGAAGAAGCATAATGGTGCAGAAACAGAGGAGCTGGAAAACCACGACCCCCACGGATGCCATACTGGAGAGCATCTCGGACGGGGTGTTCACCGTGGACGAGAACTGGATCGTCACCTCGTTCAACCGGGCCGCCGAGGAGATCACCGGCATACCCCGCAACCAAGCGGTGGGCCGGCTCTGTTCCGAGGTCTTCCGCTCCAGCATGTGCGAGGTGGACTGTGCGCTGAAGCGGACCCTCATGACCGGCAGGCCGATCATAGGCAGGTCCTGCTACATCATCGATACGCAGGGGCAGCGCATCCCCATCAGCGTCTCCACGGCCGTGCTGAGGGATGCGAGTGGGCGAGTCACCGGCGGGGCGGAAACCTTCCGCGACCTCACCGAGCTCGAGGAACTCCGCCAGGAACTGAAAGGGCGTTCCCATGTGGGGGAGCTGGTGAGCCGGAGCCCCACCATGCAGAAGGTGTTCGAGGTCATCCCTGCCGTGGCGGCCAGCCCCAGCACCGTGCTCATCCTCGGCGAGACCGGCACGGGCAAGGAGGTCGTTGCCAGGACCATCCATGCCCTGAGTCCTCGCCGCCAGGGGCCTTTTCTCGCGGTCAACTGCAGCGCGCTTCCGGACACTCTCCTCGAGTCCGAGCTCTTCGGCTACAAGGCAGGGGCCTTCACGGGGGCCACGCGGGACAAGCCCGGCAGGTTCGCCCTGGCAAAGGGCGGGACCCTGTTCCTCGACGAGATCGGAGATGTGAGCCCGGCGCTCCAGGTGAAGCTCCTGCGTGTCCTTCAGGAGCGGAAATATGAGCCGCTGGGCTCCACCCGGACCGAGACCGCGGATGCCAGGATCATCGTCGCCACCAACAGGGACCTGGCCAAACAGGTGAAACAGGGCCAGTTCCGCGAAGACCTCTACTACCGGGTGAACGTGGTCCGCCTCGAACTGCCGCCGCTGAGGAAGAGGAAGGAGGACCTCCCCATCCTGGTGGAGCAGTTCGTCGCACACTTCAACGCCCTGCAGAAGAAATCCGTCCAGGGGATCACCTCCGAGGCCCTCTCCCTGCTCATGGCCCACGACTGGCCGGGCAACATCCGGGAGCTCGAGAATGTCGTGGAGCGTGCCTTCATCCTCTGTGCCAGGGGCTCCATCGGTATCGGGCATCTGCCCGAAGAGCTGACCGAGCGCTATGCAAAGGGAAAGGCCCAGAGTGGGATGAGATCGGCCAGGGACCTTGTCGAGGCCCAGGCCATCCGGAAGGCCCTGGAGCGAAACGGGAACAGCCGCCTGGCCGCAGCCCGCGAGCTCGGCATCCACAAGAGCACCCTGTTCAGGAAGATGAGGCGGTACGGGATTGCAGTGCCGGAAAGAACAGGACCTGCCGGAGCCCGGAGGGAATAGACGCAACTTTGCGACCATCGTTAGAGGCCATAGTCGCAAAAAAGCGACCACCGGGGCCGGGTCAACATCCCAGAGAATATCAAGAAAACAGTATTTCCGGCATGTTGGCTGTCGCGAACACGATGTCGTGACCATGGCACGATCTGTGCTGGATACCTGGGCGGATGGACAGCAACGACCGCATGAAAACAGCATTCCCCTTCTGGAACAACAGGATCGCACCGGTCTTTGACGTGGCGCGGCAGCTCCTGGTTGTGGAGGTCGATGCAGGCCGGATTCTCAGCGAGAGCGAGGAAACCATACCGGCCGATGACCTGGGAGCGAAGGTCGAATGCCTGGCCAGGCTCGGGGTGCACACCCTGGTCTGCGGGGCCATATCGCGGCCCATGCAGGGACTTGTCTCCTCCAGCGGGATAACGCTCATCCCGTTCGTGGCCGGGGATCTGCACGAGGTGATCCAGGCCTGGATCGAGGGCAGGATCCATGATGACAGCTTTGCCATGCCCGGCTGCTGCTCGCAGGTGAGGCAAAGGGACGGGTCCGGTCGGCGTTGGTGCGAGATCGGGGATGCCTCCGGTACGTGCGGCTTCTGTGTATGCCCGCAGTGTTCCCATAGGGAACCCCACGTACGGGGCACCCCCTGCTCGCGGAAGCAATGCCCCACGTGCGGAAGTCCGCTGGTCAGGGGATAGGGTACGGGGATGGAAAGAGAAGGTTGCATACCATGAGTACGAACCCGGGAGGACCGTGGCAGTACAGGTGGGGCAAGAGGATCATCCGGAGGTCCCTGGGGAAAAGGCTTCCCGGTTCTTCGTTGATACTGGGACGCCTCTTCAGGAGGGCGCCCCTTCTCGGTCCTGTGCTGGCGTGGCTGGCAGGGGCAGCCGTGCACGATCTGCGGCAGCCGGACAGCAGGATCAAGGCCTTTGCTCGGCGCCTGCTCGAGAAGCGCAAGGCGCCCCAGCGCGTCAGGACCATAGTTGTGGAGCCATCGGCCATCGAGGGGCCTGATGACGAGAGGGACCACGCCGGCGGCGGCGGGAACAGACGGTAGGCTGGGCTAGGGGGGTATGCGATGAAGAAGATCGGCATCATCATCTGTGACCGCTACCGCGACTGCGGGGGCGGCAAGTGCTTCAGGGCGCTCAGAGAGCGGAAAGGTGCCTTTGCGAGGTACTCTGCCGGCGAAGAGGTCGAGATCGTGGGCTACTCGACCTGCGGAGGGTGTCCGGGGGGCAATGTGGAACAGGTCCCGGCAGAGATGAAGAAGAACGGCGCCGAGGTCATACACCTGGCAACGGGGTTCGTCGTGGGGTACCCTCCCTGCCCGTACATCGGTGAGTTCAAGAAGTACATAGAGACGCAGTACGGTCTGGACGTGGTTATCGGCACCCACCCCATCCCCCTGAAATACCTGACCGTTCACGAGCGGCTCGATTTCTGGGATCGCTCGGGCACGAGAGACCTGGCCGGAGACCTGATGGCGGAAGACCATGAGGTCATGCAGGCCTATGACTGAAGATCAGTTTTCCTGAATGGAAAGCTGAAAGGAGAAGACCATGAAGATTGCATTCACCACGTCCGGCGACGGCCTGGATGCCCCGATAGACATCCGGTTCGGCCGTGCACCGAAGATCCTCGTGTATGACCTGGATACCGGGGCCATCGAGGTCACCGACAACACCCAGAACCTGAATGCCTCCCAGGGTGCAGGCATCCAGGCGGCCCAGAACGTGGCCAGAACCGGAGCCAGGCACCTGGTGACAGGGCATTGCGGCCCCAACGCATTCAAGGTTCTGTCTGCCGCCGGGATCACGATCTACACAACGGATGCCCCCACCATCTCCGAGGCCATCGACCGGTTCAGGGCAGGCAGCCTGACCCCGGCGAATGCAGCGGACGTCGAGGGGCACTGGGTATGACAGGGCAGAGACCTTCCGCGGTGCATATAAACTATGAGCCCATCGGCGTCATCCGCAGTCAGCACACCGTGCCCGAGCAGACGCCGATCCAACCCGTCTATGCACGGGGGTGCCCCGGCAGGGCCGAGGTGCTGCCCGAGTATGTGGAAGGACTGAAAGACCTCGAGGGATTTTCTCATGTCATCCTCATTTATCATTTTCACTGCACTGAAACCGTACATCTGACCGTGCAGCCCTTCCTCCAGGACGTCGATCACGGGGTGTTCTCCACCCGGGCGCCGTGCAGGCCCAACCCCATCGGCCTGAGCATCGTGGAACTGGTGAGCCGGGAAGGCACGATCCTTCATCTCGACGGGCTGGACATCCTCGACGGCACACCCCTGCTCGATATCAAGCCCTATGTGGGCAGGTTCGACCGCATCGAGGGGACGCGGGACGGCTGGCAGCACGAGGTGGATGAATCCACGGCCCGCAGGCGGGGCCGGCGCGGATACAGACCCGGCAGGAAACCGGAGGCAACGTCGTGATCATCTCTGTGGCGTCGGGAAAAGGGGGGACGGGAAAGACCACGGTGTCCGTGAACCTGGCGCGGGTATCCCCCGCGCCGGTGCAGCTCCTGGACTGCGACGTGGAGGAACCGAACTGCCACCTGTTCCTGGGGGGCGAGCTGAAGGACCGGGATGTGGTCACCATGCCCGTGCCCGAGGTGGACGTCGCGCTCTGCAACGGCTGCGGCGCCTGCAGCGCCATCTGTGAGTTCAACGCCATCGCGGCGCTGAAAGACGAGGCCCTCGTGTTCGAGGAACTCTGCCACGGGTGCGGTGGCTGCACCCTGGTCTGTCCCACCAAGGCCATCACCGAGAAGGACCGCCGCATCGGCGAGGTCGAGGTCATCCAGGCCGGCCACATCTCTCTCGTCCAGGGCAGGATCGACGTGGGCGTGGCCATGGCGCCGCCGGTCATACGGGCCGTGAAGGAACGCCTCGACGGGCAGGGCATGGCAATCCTGGAC
>JAKPQL010000059.1 GCA_029547045.1 Deltaproteobacteria bacterium
CTTGACTGAACAGGCTGCCGCACCGTACCATCGACTCAATCCTCCTTTTGGGTTTCGCTGTTTCTTTGACAAAACAACCTTACCCTCGAGGAGGATTTTCACAAACTTATTTATCTCATGCTATTTTGGACAAGAGTGATGAAATCCCCTTGATTACCTCATACGCCTGTGGCAAACTCCTGATCACAAATCGTTGTTCCACGGGGTACTTCCTTCTTTATGGTCTGGTCAACCACGGTGGTACCCCTTCTTCTTCCCTGACACAAGTTCTGTTCGATCATCCCCTTCACTGAGAGCTTGATTTTTAGGCTGATTTATGATTTATAATAAAATTTCCGATCCGTACAGGGATGGACCACTGGTCGGAAAGGTTCATAGATACACTGTAGTCCAATGGTGTGATGAACAGGGAGGGAAACCCCATGAAACTGAACCGGTGCATGAGTATTCTTCTAGGACTGTCATTCATGCTCTGCGCATGCAGCTCGAGTTCTTCCGTGGACCTGATCGCGAAGAAGGACTATGCCCACGCCCTTATAGAACTGCTCACCCTTGCGGAAAAGGGAGATCCCCAGGCCCAGTACAACGTGGGCCTCATCTACAGCAACGGCTGGGGGGTTCCCCAGGACTACATCAAGGCGGCACGCTGGTTCCGGAAGGCGGCGGACAACGGGAACGCGGAGGCCCAGTTCAACCTGGGCATCATGTATTATAAAGGAATGGGCATCAACCGCGACTATGTGGAGGCGGCCAGGTGGTTCACCGAGTCGGCCTCCCTGGGCTTCGTGAAGTCCCAGAGCAACGCGGGATTCATGTACTACAAGGGCCTGGGTGTACAGCAGGACTACGTCCAGGCGGAAAAATGGTACCGCAAGGCGGGACAGCAGGGCGACCTGGAGGCCCAGCGGCGCCTCGGCAACATCTACTATCACGGCAAGGGGCTGACCCAGAACTTCGAGGAGGCGGCGTACTGGTACCGCAAGGCTGCGGAACAGGGGAGCATCGACGCACAGGTGAACCTGGGCGACATGTACTACCAGGGCCAGGGGGTCAAGAAGGACTACCAGGAGGCCATCCGGTGGTACAAGGTTGCGTCCGTCCAGGGAAACGCCCATGCCCAGTGCAGCCTCGGCAACATCTATCTCAACGGCGAAGGCGTTCAGCAGGACTTCGGCGAGGCGGCCTACTGGTACCGCATGGCAGCGGAACAGGGCAACAGCCAGGCACAGGGGTACCTGGGATACTTCTACGACCACGGCCTGGGCATCCCCCAGGACCTGACCGAGGCGGCCAAATGGTACCGGCTTGCCGCGGACCAGGGTGATGCGGTCATCCAGTTCAACCTCGGCCTCATGTACTCCAAGGGCCTGGGAGTGCCGCAGAACTACGAAGAGGCTGCAAAATGGTTCCAGAAGGCTGCCGAGCAGGGGTACGACAAGGCCCTGTACAACCTGGGCCTCCTCTACAGCAAGGGCAACGGCGTGCCTCTGGACTACATGCAGGCCTACCTGTGCTTCCAGCTCGCGGCTGAACAGGGCATCCAGCACGCGGCCGTGTACCTCGACGTCATGGCAAACCAGCTCACTCCGTCACAGATCGCCGAGGCGAAGGAGATGGCTAAGGCCTGGAAGGAATCCGCAGGGACCGCCAACTGAGCGCTGTCCAGCTCGGATGGACACGGCGGTTCATGACGCCGCCCTGCTAGGCGGGCTGAAAGAGCGCCCTTGATGCCGCAGCCGGGTATCTAGCAGAGGAACCCGGGCACCGTCATGGCCCAGAGGTATTCGGGCAGGATCACCAGGGCCAGAATGGATATGGTGGTCAACACTCTCTTCATAATCATCACCTCATAGAATCTACCGGGCCTCAAGGCCCTTCCCCGGGAAAACCTCTGCACATGCAAGCGCATAGACACCTCCACGGGGAGCAATATCTGTGCCTGGGTGATTCTCATTGAATATCAACGTCATACATCCCAAGACAGTACGTGCCCCATCATGTCGGAGAAAATCTTTTCCTGTACAGAGGTACTCCTTTTCATATGACAGCGCCGCATCAGGCAAGCCCTTGTGCGGCATGCAGCGGATGATGGTCCACGATCGGGTTGCCGTGCGTCCCCGTCGCAAGGCATGAACAATCATCCTTGACACGAACACGGGACTTCCTATAGCTTCCGGAATCCTGGAGATAACGTGATCCCGATAAGTTCGACCCAGGCATGGATCTCGCTGGACCTCTTGCCGGCCATCGGCCCGAGAACCGCCCTCCGGCTGATCCGGACATTCAGGAGCCCCGAGGCGGTCTTCGCCGCGCCGGCAGAGAGGATCACCGGCCTCGACTACCTGAACGCCCGGCAGAAAGCCGCCATCCTCGCCGGTCCAGACGAGAACAGGGTGCGGCAGATCCTGCAGACCCTCGACGCCATGGGGGCCCGTGCCGTGTGCCTGGACGACCCCGCATACCCGGAACCCCTCAGGGAGATCCACGACCCGCCCTGCGTGCTCTATGTAAAGGGTGACCTCAAGGACCTCCAGCCCGCCGTGGCCATCGTGGGGACGCGCTCACCCACCCTCTACGGCAGGGAGAGTGCATGCCGCCTCGCCCGGGACCTCTCCTCCCAGGGCGTATCCATCGTGTCCGGCCTTGCCAGGGGCATAGACCGGGAGGCCCACCTCGGTGCCCTGCAGGGCATCGCACGGACCGTGGCAGTGCTCGGCTCCGGCCTCGACGTCATCTATCCCCCCGAGCACCGGGAGCTCTCGGAGTCCGTCGTCACAGCCGGCGCCCTGGTATCCGAGTTCCCCCCGGGCACCAGGCCCGATGCCGGGAACTTCCCCCGGCGGAACCGGATCATCTCGGGCCTGTGCCAGGCTGTGGTGGTGGTCGAGGCATCGCTCAAGTCAGGGGCCATGATCACGGCCCGGTATGCCCTGGATCAGGGCAGGCCCGTCATGGCGGTGCCGGGGAACATCACGAACGTCCGCTCGCAGGGCCCGCACCAGCTCATCGCCCAGGGCGCCTTGCTGGTGCAGGACGCCTCGGACGTGATCGCCGAGATCGCACCTCAGGTCAGCTGCATCCTCGGCCGCCTCAAGCAATCCCCGGACTCGCCCGATGATATCCTCACCATGGCGTCCGGTTCGCCGGTGAGCATCGACGAGATCGCGACCCACCTCGACATCGATACCATGGAGGCGACCCGCAGGGTGAGCAGGCTCGAGCTCGCGGGCGCCATCGAGCGCATCGCAGGGAACAGATTCATCACAAGGAGCGGACATGGCTAAATCTCTCGTCATCGTGGAGTCGCCGGCCAAGGCGAGGACCATCAAGCGATATCTGGGCAAGGGGTTCGAGGTGGAGGCCACCATGGGCCACATCAAGGACCTCCCCAAGAGCAAGCTCGGCATCGAGATCGAGCAGGGTTTCGTGCCGAACTACAAGGTCATCCCGGACAAGCGGGACATCGTGAAGAAAATCAAGAGCCACGCCGACCACGCGGACATCGTCTACCTCGCCTCGGACCCTGACCGCGAGGGAGAGGCCATTGCCTGGCACGTGGCCGAGGAGATCAGGAAGCCCGAGACCGCGGTCCGCCGCATCACCTTCCACGAGATCACCAAGAAGGCCATCGAGGAGTCCCTGAAGAACCCCAAGAAGCTGAACCGATCCCTGTACGACGCCCAGATGGCACGGCGCTCCATGGACCGCATCGTGGGGTACACAATGAGCCCCCTGCTGTGGAAGAAGGTCAAGCGCGGGCTCTCCGGCGGCAGGGTGCAGTCCGTGGCGCTCAGGCTCATCTGCATGCGCCAGGAGGAGATCGAGTCGTTCATCGCCCGGGAGTACTGGACCGTGGAGGCTCTGCTTGCCACGGCCTCGGGCGCATCCTTCACAGCCAAGGTCGTATCTCCCAAGGACATCCCTGACGAGCAGACGGCGAACGGCGTCGTGGAGGCCGTCCGGTCCGCCCCGTCCATCGCCATCAGCTCCGTCACCAGGCAGGTGCGCACCAAGAACCCCCTGCCCCCCTTCATCACCTCCACCCTCCAGCAGGCGGCATCCTCCAGACTCCGCTTCTCGGCAAAGAAGACCATGATGCTCGCCCAGCAGCTCTACGAAGGCCTGCCCATCGGCGGGGACGAGATCACGGGTCTCATCACCTACATGCGCACCGACTCGCCGGTTGTCTCTGAAGAGGCCCTGGCCGAGGTGCGGCGCTACATCCCCGAGACCTACGGCCCGGCCTACCTGCCGGAGAAGCCCAGGCGCTTCAAGGCCAAGAAGACCGCCCAGGAGGCCCACGAGGCCATCCGGCCCACGAGCCTGCAGAACACCCCCCAGGCCCTGCGGCCCCACCTGAACGATGACCAGTTCGCAGTCTACGACCTCATCTGGAAGCGGTTCATCGCCTCCCAGATGAACGGCGCCACCTTCGACCAGACATCGGTGGACGTCTCGGCAGGCGACATCGGCCTGCGGACAAGCGGCTCTGTCATGACCTTCGACGGGTTCCTCAAGGTCTACGAGGCCGGCGACGAGGAGGCTGAGAACCGACTCCCCGAATCCCTGCAGGAAGGGGATGCCCTGACCCTCCGGAATCTGGAGTCCCAGCAGCACTTCACCCAGCCGCCGGCGCGCTACACCGAGGCGAGCCTCATCAAGGAGCTCGAGGACAAGGGCATCGGCAGGCCGAGCACCTATGCGCCCACGCTCTCCACCATCGTGGACCGCGGTTACGTGAGGATGGAGGCCCGATCCTTCGTGCCCACCGAGCTGGGCAGGGACGTGAACGCCCTGCTGGTGAAGCACTACCCGAACATCCTCGACATCGGATTCACGGCCCGGATGGAGGATTCCCTCGACCTCCTCGAAGAGGGCCAGTCCGCCTACGAGCAGGTCATGGCCGACTTCTACCGCACGTACAACACCGAGCACGAGCAGGCCACCCAGAACATGGAAAACATCCGCGCCGAGGCGCGCCCATCGGGCATCGCCTGCGAGGTCTGCGGCAAGGACATGCTCATCAAGCTAGGTCGCAACGGCTACTTCCTCGGGTGCGCGGGCTACCCGGACTGCACGAACACCAAGGAGTTCATGCGGGACGATGCAGGGAAGATCCGCGTGGTGGAGGATAAGAGACAGGAGACCGATGAGACCTGCGAGAAGTGCGGCGCGCCCATGGTGGTCAAGCGCGGCAGGTTCGGCCAGTTCCTGGCATGCAGCGCCTACCCGGAGTGCAAGAACACCAAGCGCATCACCAAGGCGCCCGAGCCCACGGACCGGGTGTGCGACAAGTGCGGGGCCATGATGGTCATCCGCCAGGGCAGGTTCGGTCCGTTCCTCGCATGCAGTGCCTACCCCAAGTGCAAGAACATCATGCCCTACCCCCTGGGCGTCAAGTGCCCCATGCCCGGATGCACCGGAGAGGTCGTCCAGCAGCGTTCAAAGAAGGGCAAGTCCTTCTATTCCTGCACGGTGAAGGACTGCCCCTTCATCAGCTGGACCAGACCGGTCCTCCAGGAGTGCCCGAAGTGCGGGGCTGGACTCCTCATCAAGAAAGGCACCAAGCTCGTCTGCCCCAACCCCGAGTGCTCGCACACAGAAGATGCCGCTTCCTAGGGTGTCCATCATCGGTGCGGGCCTGGCCGGCGTGGAGGCGGCCCACGTGCTGGCCGCCCGCGGCCTGTGTGTTGATCTCTTCGAGATGAGGCCCGCGGTCACGACGCCGGCCCACAGGACCGACCTCTTCGCCGAGCTCGTGTGCAGCAACTCCTTCAAGGGCACGGACCCCCTCACCGCGCATGGCATCCTCAAGGCCGAGATGGAGATGCTGGGCTCCATGGTCCTGTCAGTGGCGCATGCCACCCGGGTACCTGCCGGCAAGGCCCTGGCCGTGGACCGAAGCGCTTTCGCCGCCTCCGTGACCTCGCGCATCATGGCCCTGCAGACCGTCACCCTGCACCGCGGGGAGGTGACGGCCATCGACCCGGACCGGCTCACCATTGTCGCCACGGGACCCCTGACCTCCAACGCCCTTGCCCGGCATATCGCATCCATAACCGGGAGCAACAGGCTCTTCTTCTACGACGCCATCGCCCCCATCATCGAAGCATCGAGCATCGACATGGACCATGCCTTCACCGGGTCGCGCTGGTCACCGGCTGACCCGGACTACCTTAACTGCCCCCTGAACAGGGAGGAATATGAACGGTTCACAGCGCAGCTCCTGGCTGCCGACCGGCTCCGGGCCAGGGAGTTCGAGGACGCGCGGTTCTTCGAGGCCTGCCTGCCCATCGAAGTGCTCGCGTCCCGGGGGATCGACGCGCTGCGCTACGGCCCCATGCGGCCGGTGGGGCTCATAGACCCGAAGACCGGGAGGAGGCCGTACGCCGTGGTCCAGCTCCGCCGGGAGAACCTCAGGGGCGACGCATGCACGCCGGTGGGCTTCCAGACCAGGCTTACCTACCCGGAGCAGAAGCGGGTCTTTTCCCTGATCCCGGCGCTTCGCGACGCCAGGTACCTCCGATACGGGAGCATCCACCGGAACACCTACCTGGACGCCCCGCGGGTCCTGGAAAAGGACCTGCGCCTGAAGGGTTCGGGCAGCACCTATGTTGCGGGCCAGCTCACGGGCGTGGAGGGGTACATGGAATCCGCGGCCACGGGCATCGTTGCGGGCCTCTCGGTCTTGGCACGCATCAGGGGGGAACGGTTCGTACCTCCCGGGCCCGAAACCGCCATCGGGGCGCTGATCCACCACATCACCGACCCGTCCATAGAACCCTTCCAGCCCATGAACACGAACTTCGGCATCATGCCCATACCGGATGCCCCCAAGAAGGAGCGCGCAGCGATGCGGAGCCGTAATGCACGGGATGCCTTCGAGCAATGGGCCGGATCCGTAGCGGGAGGGCTCGCGCTGCCTGTGAGGATGCGCAATGGCGAGAACGGGGGAATGCGAAGTGACCGGTGACGGAGGTGGAATGCCCAGGGCATGATGGGCCACTGCTTCCCGCCCCCCGCACCAGTATGGATATACTGCGGTTGTGAAGCTACTGCCGATTCGCTGCCATTACTCATGGAGCCGGGGCGGGCAGAACCCGCCCCGACTGAAGACTACAGCTTCATTACGTTCGATGCCTGCGGACCCTTGGGCCCGTTGGTCACCTCGAATGTGACCTTTTCTCCCTCTGTAAGTGTCTTGAACCCGTCACCCTTGATGGCTGAGTAATGCACGAACACATCGCTGCCACCGTCCTGCGTGATGAAACCAAAACCTTTCTTCTCGTTGAACCACTTCACTGTTCCTGTAGCCATTCATACCTCCGTTTTTTTCGGCCTACTCCCCTGGCAAGGGGGAACGACCCTGGTGTTGATGTCTGGAAAAACGGTATTACCAGAATCCGGGGAAAAACTTACAGAGGGTTTTACCGCGGGTTTGCATGATAATTTCCATATTCCAGGCTGGTCAAACATATACGTCCAAACGAACCGCTGTGTCAAGCAGCATCAAGACAGGTATCGGTTTTTTCCCGGGATACTGCAATTATTTTTTAGGGGACATGAGGTTCAATTGCCCCTTGCCCGCCATGCCCCAAGCTGATATCCCTTACATGGGTCATTGAACTGGAGTGGAGGGGGACCTTTCATGGAGGCGATCAGCGGACTCAGGCCGCAGGGGCTCTGGAGGCATTTCCAGGAGATCTCCCGGATCCCGCGGGAATCCGGCAACGAGGCGGCGCTCGCCCGCCATATCATGGATGCGGCGCATAGGTGCGGCCTCGAGTGCCGCTGCGACGACGCGGGCAACGTCTTCGTGCGGAAGCCCGGAGCAAGGGGTTGCCCCGCCATCGCCCTCCAGTCGCACATGGACATGGTCTGCGAGCAGGCAGCCCCTGCCCGCCACGACTTCGGAAAAGATCCCATCCGCCTCGTCCGCGACGGGGACTGGATACGCGCTGACAACACCACCCTGGGCGCGGACAACGGGCTCGGCGTGGCCGCCATGCTGGCCGTCATGGAAGACACGTCGCTCACCCACCCCACCCTCGAGCTCATCTTCACCACCGCGGAGGAGACCGGCCTCAACGGCGCGAAGCGGATCTCCAGGGGCTCGTTCACCGCGAACACCCTCATCAACCTCGACTCAGAGGATGAAGGCTGCCTCATCATCGGGTGCGCGGGCGGCATGGACACCCGGCTCGTGTTGGAGGCCGAGTTCATGTCCGTACCGGAAGACACCTGTGCGGCCAGGCTCAGAGTCAGCGGGCTCAAGGGAGGACATTCCGGGGTGGACATCCACCGTGGCCGGGGCAACGCCATCAAGCTCCTGAACCGGTTCCTGCTGGCCGTCTCACCTGCCTACGGCTTTCACCTCGCATCGCTGAAGGGCGGCAGCAAGCACAATGCCATCCCCCGAGAGTCCGAGGCGGTGATCCACATCCAGGCCCGGGACATGGAGGCGCTCCGCCAGGAGGCCGTGCACTGGAACGGCATCATCAGCGCCGAGCTGGATCACTTCGACGACACGGCCGTGCTCACCATCGACGAGCTGGACCAGGCTGCGCCCCGGGTGCTTACCCCCGACTACACCCGCAGGGTGATGAACCTCATCCAGTCGCTCCCCCACGGGCCCATCAAGGCCGACCCCAGGATCGAAGGCGCCGTGGTCACCTCCACCAACCTGGCCATCTGCGGGTTCGAGGGGGACGACTTCACCGTGCTCACGAGCCACCGGAGCACCATCGTCAGCGCCCTGCACGACATCTCCTCCCAGGCGGCGGCCATCGGGGAGCTGGCGGAGTGCACAGTCATCCACGGGAGCTCGTATCCGTCGTGGAGGCCGTCTCTGTCCTCGCCCATCCTCGACACCTGCACCCGGGTGTACCGCGCCTTGCACGGGACAGACCCCCTGGTCAGGGTGGTCCACGCGGGGCTCGAGTGCGCAGTCATAGGGGACAGGATCAAGGGCCTTGACATGATCTCCTTCGGCCCTGCCGTCGAAGAGGCCCACACCCCCCACGAACGGGCGAACATCGCGAGCGTGGAGCGCTTCTGGCAATACCTGGTCACCCTGCTCCGGGTGCTCGCGGGCAAGGATGCCGTGCCGGCTTCCTGAGGACGCAGCCCCTATCTCTCCTGCGCATCCACGCCCTGCGGCGCACGCCCCCCGAGGCAGGCCACGTCGCTGAAAACGGGCGCCTTCCGCCCATCCGCTCTTTTGTTGACACATAAAAATCCATTTGTTACAAGTGCACCGAACCGAACACTCCTCCAAAGGAGAAGGCCTTGAAGATACTGGTGAGTGACAAGCTGTCCGACGCGGGGGTGGAGATCCTCACGGCCGGCGGCTTCACGGTCGACGTGAAGACCGGGCTCAAGCCGGAAGAGCTCAAGGCCATCATCGGCGACTACGACGCGCTCGTGGTCAGGTCGGCCACCAAGGTCACCTCCGAAATCATCGCGGCCGGGAAAAAGCTCAAGGTCATCGGCCGTGCCGGCGCCGGCGTGGACAACATCGATGCCGCGGCTGCGTCCCGGCAGGGCATCGTGGTCATGAACACGCCGGGCGGCAACACCGTGACCACCGGCGAACACGCCATTGCCATGATGATGGCGCTCACCAGGAACATCCCCAAGGCGGACGCCTTCATGAAGCAGGGCACGTGGGAGAAGAAGTCCCTGGAAGGCAGGGAGGTCACGGGCAAGACGCTCGGCATCATCGGCATGGGAAGGGTCGGGAGTGTGGTGGCATCCCGGGCGCTCGGCCTGAAGATGAACGTCATCGCCTACGACCCGTTCATCACCAAGGAACTCGCCGAGAGCCAGGGCATCGAGCTGACGGACCTGGACACACTCTATGCGCGGTCCGACTACATCACGGTCCACACGCCCAAGTCCAAGGAGACCATGGGCCTCATCGGCAGGGAAGCCTTTGCCAGGATGAAGAAGGGGGTCTTCCTCATCAACTGCGCCCGGGGCGGCATCGTGGACGAACAGGCGCTGCTGGAAGCCCTGGATTCCGGCAAGGTGGATGGCGCGGCCATCGACGTGTTCGAGAAGGAGCCGCCCGAGGACTGGACCCTGGCCAAGCACCCCAAAGTCGTCGCCACCCCGCACCTGGGCGCATCCACGCTGGAGGCCCAGGAGAACGTGGCACTGGCCATTGCAGAGCAGATCGTGGACTACCTCGCCCGTGGCGTGATCCGCAATGCCATGAACGCACCGTCGGTCTCCCCGGAGATGTTCCCCAGGATCAAGCCCTACATCGACCTGGCCGAGAAGATGGGCCGCTTCATGGGCCAGATCATCGCCCAGGTGTCATCGGACAGGCTCAAGAAGGTCACGCTGACCTACACCGGCGCTGCGGCCGGCATCGACACCCGGCCCGTCACCGTGACGGCGCTCAAGGGCCTGCTCAGCTCCGTCACAGACGACGTGAACTATGTCAACGCCCCGGTGCTCCTCAAGGAACGCGGCATCGACCTCGTGGAGTCACACCTCCAGCGTGAGGAGATCTTCACCAACACCATCGACATGACCCTCGAGTTCGACAAGGGCGTCCGCTCGCTCGCGGGCTCCGTGTTCAGCCCCGCGGATCTCAGGATCGTCAGGATCGACAGGTACTCCATCGAGGTCATACCGGAGGGCTCCATGCTGGTCATCTACAACAGGGACCTGCCCGGAACGGTGGGCAACATCGGGACTGCCCTCGGCGAGGCAGGCATCAATATCGCCCGTCTCTTCCTCGGCCGGGACCGCCAGGAAGGAACGGCCATCATCATCATCAACGTGGACACCGAGGTCCCGAAGAAGGTCATCGAGAAGATCCGAAAGGTGCCCAACGCCCTGTCTGTCCAACAGGTCTTCATCTAGACGGGCGAACAGCCAAGGAGGATACGGAACATGGCAAACATCGTGGTGGTCGGCACCCAGTGGGGTGATGAGGGAAAGGGCAAGATCGTGGACCTGCTCACCGAGAAGTCCGACCTGATCATCAGGTTCCAGGGCGGGAACAACGCTGGTCACACCCTCGTGGTGGGCGACAAGAAGGTCGTGCTCCACCTCATCCCCTCGGGCATCCTCCACCC
>JAKPQL010000068.1 GCA_029547045.1 Deltaproteobacteria bacterium
CGGTGGAAGAGGCCTATGCCGACCTGTCCGCGGCCAGGCCCATGGACAGGCTTATCTGCGGAGACGTCGGGTACGGCAAGACCGAGGTGGCCCTGCGCGCCGCCTTCGCCGCCGTCATGTCAGGCAGGCAGGTGGCCGTCCTGGTGCCCACCACACTGCTCGCACGGCAGCATCTCATGACCTTCCGCGACCGCATGGCCAAGTGGCCCGTCCGTGTCGAGGCGCTCTCCAGCATGGGCGCCGCCTCCGGGAACAGGGAGCTCCTGGCGGATCTGGCGGCGGGAACCGTGGACATAGTCATCGGCACCCACGGCCTGCTCTCGGACAGGGTAACCTTTGCTGATCTCGGCCTTCTCATTGTGGACGAAGAGCACCGGTTCGGGGTGCGGCACAAGGAGAAGATCAAGTCCATGCGCGCCGAGGTGGACATCCTGACCCTCACCGCCACCCCCATCCCCAGGACCCTCAACATGGCCATCTCGGGCCTGCGGGAGCTTTCCATCATAGAGACGCCGCCGGCAGAGCGCAAGGCCATCGAGACAGCCATCACCCGCTTCGACGACGAGGCCGTTCAGGCCGCCGTCACCAGGGAACTCCAGCGGGGCGGGCAGGTCTTCTTCGTGCACAACACAGTCTCCACCATCGAGGCCATGGCCATGCGCATCCAGTCCCTGTGCCCCCAGGCCAGGGTGGGGGTGGCCCACGGCCAGATGCCTCGCGCGAGGCTGAACCGGGTCATGTCGAGCTTCCTGGACCGCAGCATCACCGTGCTCGTCACCTCGGCCATCATCAGCTCGGGGATCGACATCCCCACGGCGAACACCATCATCATAAACCGGGCGGACACCTTCGGGCTTGCGGATCTGTACCAGCTCCGGGGCAGGGTGGGACGCTCGAAGACCAAGGGGGTCTGCCTGCTGCTGCTGCCCGAAGTCGGCCAGATCACAAAGGACGCCCAGAAGCGGCTCGCCGCCATCAAGGAATACGAGTCCCTGGGGGCCGGGTTCCAGATGGCCATGCGCGACATGGAGATCCGGGGGGTGGGCGACATCCTGGGAAAGGCCCAGTGGGGTCATGTGACGGCCATCGGGTACGAGCTCTACCAGGAGATGCTCAGGGAGGCCGTGGACCTCCTCCAGGGAAAACAGCCAGAGGCCGCCATAGATCCGGAGATCAGGATCCGGATCGATGCCTATATCCCGGAAGACTACTGCCCAGACCAGCACCTCCGGCTCGGCCTGTACAAGAGGCTCTTCAGCGCGTCAGCGGATGAACTGGAGTCCATCGGCGACGAGCTCAAGGACCTCTATGGGCCCCTGCCCCCGCCGGTACGTTCACTCATCCTCATTTCCGAGATACGGGACATCATGAAGAGGCTGCGCCTGAGAAAGGTGGAAATGGCGGATGAGGTGTTGAGGTTGTACCCCAGCCGTGATAGCATCATGGATCACGGCAGGGTGAACGCGGTCATCCATCGTACGAAGGGAAGGGTCCTGGCCGGCGGCGCTCTGGAAATCCCCCTGAAGGGCCCGGACACGGCCCGGGAGATCCGCGACGCATTCCATGCCCTGACATAGGCCGTGGAACCATACGGGAAACAAGGAGGAAGGGAACGGGTGAACATGGTGTGTACATCATCCCGGGTGCACTTGACCGTCGCGCTCGTGGTTCTGGCGCTGGCGGCTCAACTCTGCGCGTGGTGCGCGCCCGTCAGGGCCGAGATGATAGACGGGGTCGTGGCCGTGGTGGATGACACGGTCATCATGTACTCGGATGTGCAGAAAAAGATCCGCGAACTGGGCGGACCCGAGAACAACCCCGCCGCCGTGAGGGAGGTCCTCAAGGTCATGGTGGAAGACGCCGTGGTGCAGAAGGTCTATCGCCAGATGGGCATGAAGCCCGTCGACCCCCGCCATGCCGAGCAGGTGGCACAGGAGATGGGCGTCGATACGGCCAGCGCCGGCATCGTCATCATGAAGTCCACCCTCATGGACCTGATGGTCAAGTCGCGGGTGGTGATCACCGAGGCCATGATCGCCGAGGCGTACGCCGCGGACCCCCGGTATGCGGGATCTGAATCCCTCCACCTCAAGCAGATCCTCATCAGGGGAGATACGGCCAGGGCCTCCGTGGCCAGGGAGGAGATCGGAGCCGGAAAGCCCTTCGACGAGGTGGCGAGGGCCTACTCGGATGTACTCGTTGCGGGTTCTCCGGACATCGGATGGGTAGCACTGAAGGACCTGGCGACCGAGGCCCACGAAAAGCTCCACCAGGCCCGTCCCGGCGATGTGGTTGGGCCCGTTGCCGTGCAGGACGCCATACTCATCTACCAGGTGATCGACCGGGGCGCCACAGGCGGCACACCCCTTGACGAGGTTCGCGACGAGATCGTCGAGTCCCTCCAGGAGAAGTTCAGGAACGAGGCCTTCGAACACTGGTTCAGGATGATCATGCAGGAGCACTTTATCGGGATCTACCTGTAGGGGTTGCGGCATCCCTCAGCACCCCTGATGATAAGCGTTCAGGTCGCCCGCAGGGACCGCCATGAAGGACTTCATCGAGATAAAAGGCGCATCCGAACACAATCTCAAGGGCATCGACGTCAGGATACCCCGCAACGCGTTCGTGGTGGTCACCGGCGTGTCCGGATCGGGAAAGTCCACGCTCGCCTTCGATACGCTCTATGCCGAAGGGCAGCGACGCTACGTGGAGTCCCTGAGCGCATATGCCCGGCAGTTCCTCGAACAGATGCCCAAGCCGCAGGTGGAGTCCATCGAGGGGCTCTCACCCGCCATTGCCATCGAACAGAAGACCACCTCCAACAATCCCCGGTCCACTGTGGGGACCATCACCGAGATCTACGACTACCTCCGGGTCCTGTTCGCCAGGATCGGCACTGCGCACTGCTGGATCTGCGGGAACGCCATCGAGTCCATGACGGTCCAGCAGATGGCCCAGGCCGTGCTCGAACTGGGGCAGGGCCGCAGGGTCGTCCTCCTGGCACCCATGGTTGCGGGGAGGAAGGGCGAATACGCGAAGCTCTTCGAGCGGCTTTCCCGGGAGGGCTTCGTGCGGGTCCGCGTCAACAACGAGTACTTCGAACTCGAGGAGGTGCCGAAGCTCGACAGGAACCGGAAGCACACCATCGAAGTGGTGGTGGACCGTGTCGTGCTCAAGGAAGGCGTCATGAGCCGCCTCCTCGACTCCATCGAAACCGCGTGCCGGCTGTCCGGAGGCACACTCGCCGTGGTGGACGACACGGGGGCGTCGAGGGTATTCTCCGAGCAGTACGGGTGTCCCGTGTGCAACACCTCGCTGCCGGAGATCTCGCCGCGCATGTTCTCCTTCAACAACCCCCACGGCGCCTGCGAGACCTGCCACGGCCTGGGAATGCTCCTGGAGATCGATCCGGACCTGGTGGTGCCGGACCCGACGAGGTCCCTGAACCAGGGCGCCGTGGTGCCCTGGGGCGTACCCCCGGGGAAATTCGCGGCCCGGACGATCCGCTTTCTTGAACGAAGTCTGGGGTTCGACGGGGATTCTCCCTTTGGCGACCTGCCGGAGAAGGTGAAGGACACCATCCTCCACGGAGGACCCCTTGGGAATCCGTATGGGGGGCCCTTCGAAGGGGTGATACCCAACCTGACCCGGAGGATGAAGGAGACCGCAACCGGCGACATCAGCGAGGACATCTCCCGGTTCCTGAACTCCGTCATCTGCCCGGACTGCGGCGGTGCGCGACTCAAGAAGGAGATCCTCCATGTCAGGGTGGGCGGCCGGAACATCTTCGAGCTCACCGCCATGGCCGTGGACGACCTCATGGGCTTCTTCTCACGCCTCGAGCTGAGCGCGAAGAACGAGGAGATCGCGGCCAGGCTCATCAAGGAGATCGTGGACCGGCTGGGGTTCCTCTCCTCGGTGGGCATCGGGTACCTGACGCTCAGCAGGTCCGCCGGAACGCTCTCCTCCGGCGAGGCGCAGCGCATAAGGCTCGCCACACAGATCGGCTCGGCCCTCATGGGGGTCATGTACATCCTGGACGAGCCCACCATCGGCCTGCACCAGCGCGACAACGAGCGCCTCATCAACACCCTGAAGCACCTGCGCGACCTGGGCAACACCCTCATCGTGGTGGAGCACGACGAAGAGACCATCCTCGCCGCTGATCATGTCATAGACATGGGACCCGGTGCGGGCGAGCAGGGTGGGCGCATCGTGTTCCAGGGTCCGCCCGAGGAGCTCAGGATGGATGGCTCGTCGCTCACCGGAGGCTACCTCTCGGGCAGGCTTGCCATCCACGCCCCCGAACACCCCAGGAGGCCCGCGGGATCCCGCATCCGCATCCGCGGCGCCCGTGCGAACAACCTCAAGGACCTGGACGTGGACATCCCGCTCAAGGTGTTCA
>JAKPQL010000101.1 GCA_029547045.1 Deltaproteobacteria bacterium
ATGCGGATGGCGATGCCGGGGCCCACCTGGGCGGTGTCGCCGTCGATGGTCTGCTTGCCGCAGATGACCAGGGCCAGCTCGTCCTTCTGGGAGAGCTTCCTCACCGCCTCGGCGATGACCATGCTGGTGGCCAGGGTGTCGGCGCCGCCGAAGGCGCGGTCGGAGAGCAGGTACACCTCGTCGGCTCCCAGCGAGAGCGCCTTGCGGAGCGTCATCTCGGCATTGGGCGGGCCCATGGAGAGCGCGGCGACCTTCACGCCGTACTTGTCCTTCAGGCGCAGGGCCTCCTCCAGGGCATGCGTGTCGAAGGGGTTCATGATGAAGGGGATCCCCTCGCGCACCAGGGTGTTGGTTACCGGATCGATCTTGACCTGTGTGGTGTCGGGCACCTGTTTGATACATGCGACTACGAGCATTGGCTACCTTCCTTTATTGGTACGTCCCGGTACGGGATTGCGTTCTGAAGATACGAAGATACATGGATGTATGTGCTTCATTGGCCGGATCCACTCTCTCCTGCAGTCGAACATCCACTCCCGAGCTACGCCTAACAGACCGTTTTCCCAGCATTCACGATCATGAGTGAATCATCATTCATCACCGGAAGTACATACAATACGGTCCGGATTTCTGTCAACCTATTTTTCAGGGAATCCCTGGGGCGCATGAAGGGAACCCTCCGATTTATCGGTAATGCGGTTCTTTATTTTCCTTCTTCCTCCAGGAATCCCCACGGCGGGCGGGACCGCGTATGTTCCGTGTTATGGGCATATTGAAAACATCAAAACGCCATCTCACCCACGGGGACCCGGAGGAAAGCACGCATCCATTTTCCAATGCCATGTGACCTCCGGGACCCCACCGTGGAGCCAGCCGCGCGCACCGTGTACCATTCGGGTCCAGGGTGTGCTATGCTGCCATGCATATCATCCTCAGGAGGCAGGCATGGTCAACATCCGCAGCGGGCTTTCCCGGCATGTCGAGGACGTCATCACGGCATTCATGGATGACGGCGGCGTGAACACCCTCTGGCAGGATCCCGGCGAGCGCGCCTGGGCGCGCCCCCTGGTGGGGTTCTCGTCCGGCGACGACCCGATGTGGGAGGCGCTCAGGGAGGTGGCGGACCCCCTCCACTGGACCCCTGCCGAGGCCTTCGCGCAGGCATGGCCGGACATGCAGCCCGGGCCTGCCGAGCTCACGGTCATCAGCTGGGTCCTGCCCCAGACCGAGGCGACCAGGGCGGAAAACCGTTCCCAGACGGCATTCCCCTCCCTCAGGTGGGCCAGGACCCGCACCTTCGGGGAGGAGATCAACGACCGGCTGAAGGTCCACCTCGTGGCATCCCTGAAGGAACTCGGTGTCGAAGCCGTGGCGCCCACCCTTCTGCCGAACTTCTCCTGGCAGAACTCGCCGCGCTTCGGGTTCTCGTCCACCTGGTCGGAGCGGCACGCGGCATTCATCAGCGGCCTGGGCACCTTCGGCCTGTGCGACGGCCTCATCACCCCTCTTGGCAAGGCCATGCGGGCCGGGTCAGTCATCGCCCGGATGCGGGTCCCTGCCACCCCCAGGCCGTACACCACCCACACCCAGTACTGCCTCTTCCACTCCTCCGGCGCGTGCATGAAGTGCGCGCAGCGCTGCCCGGCAGGCGCCATCACCGAGCAGGGCCACGACAAGGAGAAATGCTTCAACTACATCTTCGGGCTGGTCATCCCGTACATCAAGGAGCACTACGGGTTCGACGGCTACAGCTGCGGCCTGTGCCAGACCGGGGTTCCCTGCGAGGCGGGGATCCCGGCCACGAAGAAGGAATGAAGCCCGTCCTGCTCATCAGGGGCGGGAGCATCGCCTGCGGGGCCGGCGTGTCCCGGGCGTACGGCGACATCCTCAGGCCCCGCTATGAGGCACTGGGATTCGAGGTGGTGAACCGTTCGAGGAAGGGGGACAACTCCTTCGACGGCATCCGGACCTTTGACGAGGATATCGCCCCCTTCACGCCCCGGGTGCTTCTCATCCACTTCGGCATCGACGACGCCTTTTTCCCGGTGTACCGCTCCGAGTTCAAGGAAAACCTGGTGAGGATGGTGAGGCGGGCCCGGGAGCTCTTCGACCCGGCCCTGGTGCTGCCAACCTCCCACACCTTCGACGACCCGTACGAGATGGATGCCGTGCACATCTACTACCGGACCATCCGGGAGGTGTGCCTGGACCTGGGCTGCGAGATGATCGCGGTCCACACGTGGTGGGCAGGGTACCTGCACGAGCACGGGCTGGAGAACACCGGCCTCGTCCAGCGTGACGCACGGCTCCTGAACGCCCGCGGCCACGAGGTGTTCGCCCAGGCACTCGTTCCCGTGCTGGACAGGGTCACTGCGGTTATCTGAACAGGGGAGGTCTTTCACCCGACCTCGCTCATTTCATCGACCCCTCTTCTCAGGGGTCGATGAAATGAGCGAGGCTGCAGTTCCTGAGCCCACCCACCAACAATCCTTTCCCCCTCACGTCCTCCCCGCAAGATACTCCCCGTAGAAGGCCATGTGCGCCAGGATGTCCACCGCTTCCTCGGGGGTGGAGAGGCTGATCACCGGGCTGTAGCTCGTCCTGCGCACGCTGAGCCCCTCCTCGGTGAGCGCCACCACCAGCACGGGCTTGCCCGTCTCCTGCTGGATCCGCCCGATGCCCGTCATGACGCGGTCCTCGGCCTGGATCTGTGCCTTGAGCACGGCGAGCTTGAGTTCCTTGCTGTAGAGCTTGCCGTCGAAGCGCTCCTGGCACGCGATGAAGTCCTCCACGTAGCGGGACCTGCCCACGATGCCCAGCGCGATGACTGCGTCCACCTCGTCCCAGCGCGCCAGCGTCTCGATGACGTGCAGGTACAGCTCCGGGTCGCCCTCCCCCACCACGTCCACCGGGTTCCCCCGGTTCCAGTACCGGGGCAGCCTCTCGTCCAGGTCGGTGACGGTCTGCCCGGACAGCGGGGGCAGCACCAGCCCCCGGTCCTCGCACTCGTCCGCCGCGATGATGCCCCACCCTCCGCCCATGGTCATGACGCCCACCCGGTTGCCGCGGGGGATGGGCAGCAGGGTCAGCGCGGCGGAGGTGTTCAGGAGTCCGGTGGGCGTGTTCACCTGGATGACGCCGGACTGGGCGAACATGGCCCTGTACGTGGCGAATGATCCGGCCAGGGACCCGGTGTGGGACTGGGCGGCCCGGGACCCTGCCTGGGAACGGCCTGCCTTCAGGGCGATGACCGGCTTCCTGGCGGTCACCTCCCGGGCTATGTCCATGAAGTTCCTCCCGTCCGCGAGCCCCTCCATGTACATGGCCACGGCCTTCACCTCGTCGCGCCCCCCCATGTAGGCCAGGAGGTCGCTGGCGTGCAGCACGGCCTCGTTGCCCGTGCCCGCGTACATGGCGAGCCCGATGCCCTTGTGGGCGATCCACTTGAGGACCTGCAGGCCCAGGTTGCCGCTCTGGGAGATGACGGACAGCCCGCCCGGGGTGGGCCCGGTGGGCGTGGGCAGAGCCTCCAGGCGTCCGTGGGCCGACGCGATGCCCATGGTGTTGGGGCCCATGAGGGCTATGCCGCCGTCTTGGGCGATGCGCACGATTTCCTCCTCGATCCGGGCGCCCTCGCCCCCCATCTCCCGGAACCCCGATGAGATGACCACCGCAGCCGGGATGCCCTTCGCCGCGCACTCCCGCAGGGCACCGCTCACCTGGGGTGCCGGGATGACGAGCACGGCCAGGTCCACGGGTTCGGGTATGGCCGTGATGCTCGGATAGCACGGGAGCCCCAGGATGCTGTCCTTTTTCGGGTTCACCGGGAAGACCTTCCCCTTGTACTCCCACCCCAGGATGGAGGTGAGGATGAGGTTGCCCCACTTCACCGGCACGTCTGAGGCCCCCACCACGGCGACGGAGGCGGGGTAGAACATCCTGTCGAGCTTCGCGTTCAGTTCGGTTCTGTCCATGGAGAGCGCCTCCTTTCCCCGGGTCACGCGTACCCGTTGCGCCTGAACCACGCGATGGAGTCCCGCAGGGACTCCTCCACGTCACGGAAGGTGAGGCCGAGTTCGCTCACCGCCTTTGTGTTGTCGAAGTACAGGTACTGGGCCGCGTACGCGATCTCGGCGGGCGTGGAGAGCGGGGGCCTGCGGGTCACGTGGTCCGAGGCCCACTTCAGCACTGCCGTGCCCGCCTTCATGAGGGGTACGGGGACCTTGAGGTTCCTGCGTCCGTCGAACCCCGCCGCGCGGCACACGAGCGGGAGGAAGTCCGCCATGGCGATGTTGCGGTTGCCCAGGATGTACAGCTCACCGGACCTTCCCCGCTGCTCGGCAAGCACGTGGCCCCTGGCCACGTCCCGCACGTCTACGATGTTGATGCCGCCGTCGAAGTAGGCCCGGCTGAAGCCTTTCAGGATGTCCACGATGATCTGGCCCGTGGGCGTGGGCGCGATGTCCATGGGGCCGAAGGGGAAGCAGGGGTTCACCACCACCACGTCCAGGCCGTTCTTCGCGAAGCCCAGGGCCTCCTGCTGGGAGAGGTACTTGGTAAGCACGTAGTGGTTGCCCAGGGTGTACTGGTTGAAGGGCGTTGCCTCGGTGCTGAGCGCCGTGCCCGGGGCGATGCCCAGGGCGGCGATGGAGCTGGTGAAGACCACCCGCTGGACGCCCTTCCTCAGGCAGGCCCACAGGACGGTGCGGGAGCCCTGGATGTTCACCTCGTAGATCCTGCCCCAGTCCTCCATCCAGATGGAGAACACCGCGGCCAGGTGAAAGACCGTGTCCACCCCGTCCAGGGCCTTATTCACGGCGTCCGCATCGAGGATGTCGCCGGTCAGGGTCTCCACGTCGAGACCCTTGAGGTTCGCCGTGTTCTCCCCTGGCCGCACCAGGCACCTCACGGAGCGGTTCGAAGCCAGCAGCTCCCTGACCACGTGCGAGCCGATGAAACCCGCGGCCCCGGTCACCAGGACCTTGCCCATGCAGCACCTCCTCGAGTACGGCCGTTGTCAAGAAAACACATCAGGTATGGACCATAATGGCGGGAAGGGCCGTCTTAGTCAACGGATTTGGGAAACGGGTAGCCCGGGTTGAAGTTCGCCACGATGACGCCCCGGGTGCGGTCCACCAGGTCCTGCAGGGTCTCCCGGGTGTAGCCGATGGTGTCGATGGGGTCCGCCACCACCACCTCGATGGGGCCCGGGTGGAAGACCAGGCTCTTCTTGGGCAGGACCCTGCGGCTGCCGTTCACCGTGACGGGCAGGATGGGCAGGCCCTTCTCCAGGGCCACCAGGAACCCGCCCTTCTTGAAGGGCGCGATGGAGCCGTCCGCAGAGCGGGTACCCTCGGCGAAGAACAGCACGCTCACCCCTTCGGGCAGGCGCTCGAGCCCGTGGCGGATGCTCTGCATGGCCTGCTCGTGGTCACCCCGGTCGATGAAGATGTTGCGGGACGCGTACAGGGCATAGCCGAACAGAGGCACATGCCTGAGCTCCTTCTTGATGATCCACCGGTACTGGATGCCGAGCGTGGTGACGATTGCCAGGATGTCGTACTCGGACTGGTGGTTGCTGATGATGACATGGGATTGGCCGGGCCTGATCTTCTCCTTTCCGCGGATCTCCACCCGGACGCCGGTGGCTGCGAGCATGATGCGGGCCCAGACCTTGGACAGCGTGAACGCCAGGTTGCCGGTCCTGCTCAGGAGTGCGGCCACGGTGACGGGCAGGAACACCACCAGGGTGGCGACGGCCGCCCACAGGCCGATCCAGAAGACCTTGAACGAGTCGACGAGAGAATGGCCCTTGCCTTCCATGTCATACAAGAATACGCATTCGGGGCGCGGGCGCAAGGGGGAAAATGCGTGCACCCCTGTCGGTTCGGTCACGCGGGCATGGGAAGCAGGGGCGATCGGTGGTACAATGACGCGCAGGGGGATGGCCATGGCGAAGAAGGACACGTACCGGGAACGCACCGTCTACATCTCCGGCGGCTCCAGCGGCATCGGGCTGGCCTGCGCGAAGCTCTTCGCATCGCTCGGCGCGGACGTGTTCATCTTCGCCCGGAGGGTGGAGGCGCTGCAGGAGGCGGCTGCTCTGATCGAGGCGTGCAGAACGCATCCAGGCCAGCGCGTCGCCTGGACCAGCCTCGACGTCACCGACCACGACCAGGTCCTCTCATCCCTGTCCCGGGCGATCGCCGAGTTCGGGCCCCCGCACGTCGTCATCGCGAGCGCCGGGCTCGCCTACCCCGACTATTTCGACAGGATCCCCTTCGCCATGTTCGACCAGACCGTCAGGACCAACCTCTACGGCATGTGGAACGTGCTGAGGGCGCTCATCCCCTCCATGAAGGCCTCCGGCGGGCACATCGTGAACGTCTCCTCCATCGCGGGCTTCCTGGGCGTGTTCGGGTACACTGCGTACAGCGCGTCCAAGTTCGCGGTCATCGGCCTGTCCGAAGCACTGCGGAGCGAGATGAAGCCCCATGGCATCCACGTGTCCGTGCTCTGCCCGCCCGACACGGACACCCCGGGGTTCGCCCGGGAGAACCTGACCAAGCCCCTTGAGACAAAGGCCCTGGGGGAGAGCGCCGGGCTCATGAGCCCTGACGATGTGGCCCGGGCCATGCTGCGCGGCATGGAGCGGGGGCGCTTCCTCATCCTGCCGGGCATGGAGGGGAGGTTCATCCTCGCCGCGAAACGGCTCCTGCCCGGGGTGGTGAACGCTCTCATGGACCGCATCGTGGCCAGGGCCCGCCGCGCGGCAGGGGGCCGGTAGCCCCTCCCCTTTCCGGCAGTTCCCTTGACCTGCCGCACGATACGCTTATTCTTTCCATCAGCATCCACCACGATCCCGCCCTTTCCACGAGATGCACGGCCCGTTCCACAGAAAGGAGAACGCCATGCCCTTCGAACGCCCCTGGCACAAGGCATATGCGCCCGGCGTCCCCGCCGAGGTGGAGATCCGCAGGATCACCATGGCCGAAGCCCTTGCGGACTCCGCCCGGAGATTCGGCCCGAACACCGCCTACGTCTACCTGGGGAAGAAGATCTCCTACCGTGACCTGGAAGGCCTGGTGAACCGCTTCGCCCGGGCCCTGAAGGCCCTGGGGGTGAAGAGGGGCGACACGGTGGCCATGCTCCTGCCCAACATCCCCCAGGCGCCCATCGCCAACCACGCCTGCTACCGCCTCGGCGCGGTGACCGCCATGAACAACCCCCTGTACACCGAGCGGGAGCTCGCCCTCCAGCTCGACGACTCGGACGCGCGGGTCGTGGTGACCCTGGACCTGCTCCTGCCCAGGATCCTCAAGATCAGGGCCTCCACCAGGATCGACACGGTCATCACCTGCCACATCAGCGACTTCCTGCCCTTCCCGGCCAGGCAGCTCTTCCCCTTCGTGAAGAAGGAGATGTACCGGAAGGTCACGCCGGCAAAGGGCGTCCACCAGTTCATGGACCTGCTGAAGAACCAGCCGGACACCCCGGTCCCAAGCGAGGCCTGCTGGGACGACCTCGCCGCCCTCATCTACACCGGCGGCACCACGGGCGTGAGCAAGGGGGCCATGCTCACCCACGCCAACATCTCCTCCGTGGTGCAGATATTCCGGGCCTGGTTCCCGGACCTTGCGGACGCCTCAGAGAGCCTGCTGGGCGTGTACCCCATCTTCCACTCCGCGGGCTACTCGGTGAGCCAGAACCTGCCAGTCTGGAGCGGCTGGACCTGCGTGCTGGTGCCGCGGCCCACCCCGGAGGTCATCGTGGAGCAGCTGAAAAAGTTCAGGCCCTCGTTCCTGCCGGGCGTGCCCACCATCTACACCGGGCTCCTGCAGAACGCGCAGTTCCGCACCATGGACATGGGCTTCGTCAAGGGGTACTTCGCCGGCGCGGCGCCGCTGCCCGAGGACACGGTGAGGGAGCTCAGGGAGCTCCACCACGCCACCATCTACGACGTGTACGGCGCCACGGAGAACACGGCGTTCGCCACCTGCACGCCCTGGGGGGGCAGGATGAAGCCCGGCACCGTGGGCGTGCCGCTCCCGAACACGGACATCCGGATCGTGGACATCGAGACCGGCGAGAAGGCACTGCCCGCAGGCGAGCCCGGCGAGGTCTGCATCAAGGGGCCCCAGGTGATGGCAGGCTACTACAAGAGGCCAGCCGAGACCGCGAGCGCGCTGCGGGACGGCTGGTTCCACACCGGCGACATCGGCATCCTCGACGAGGACGGCTTCCTGTCCATCGTGGACCGGAAGAAGGACATGATCATCGCCGGCGGGTTCAACGTCTACCCCAAGGAGGTCGACGAGGTCCTGTTCGGCCACCCCGGGATCCTGGAGGCGTGCACCGTGGGCGTGGCCGACTCCTACCGCGGGGAGAGCCTGAAGGCCTTCGTGGTGCCCAAGCCAGGCGAGTCCCTCACCGCGGACGAGGTGCGGGCGTGGTGCAGGGAGCGGCTCGCCGCCTACAAGGTGCCCACCGAGGTGGAGTTCCTTGCCGAGCTCCCCAAGAGCGCCATCGGAAAGATCCTCAGGCGCGAGCTCAGGGACAGGGAGGCGAGGAAGAGATCCGCCCAGGAAGGCTGATGCCCGCGTGTCCCCATGGTCTCCCGATTCCTTTCGCCAGCCGTGACGGTTCGAAGGGTCCCATCCTGGACCCTTCGAACCGTCACGGACACACCGCGGACAGGCAATCCATCCCGATGGGAATCATCCGACACGTCTTGCCCCGCAACACAACCCCTGCTTGACACCCCGAGCCCTCCTCCTCTATAGTTCTCACGGTCCCGGTGCTCTCCATCGTGCAGTGAAGCAGGTGCGCATGATCACGTTCAAGAAGGTGAACAAGTGGTTCGGCGATCTCCATGTCCTTTGCGACGTGGACTTCCACGTGGATGCCGGCGAGGTGGTGGTCATCTGCGGGCCGTCCGGATCCGGCAAGAGCACGCTGATCCGCTGCATCAACAAGCTCGAGCCCATCGAGCGAGGCGAGATCTGGGTTGACGGCATGCCCATCCACGACCCCAAGATCAACCTCCGACGCCTGCGCGAGGAGATCGGCTTCGTGTTCCAGCAGTTCAACCTCTACCCGCACAAGACCGCCCTGGAGAACATCACGCTCGCCCCCATCCACGTGCGCCGGCAGAAGCGGGATGAGGCCGAGGCCTATGCCCGGGAGCTCCTCGCCAAGGTGGGCATCGCGGAAAAGGCGGACTCGTATCCCGACCAGCTCTCGGGCGGCCAGCAGCAGCGCGTGGCCATCGCCCGCGGCCTGGCCATGCGGCCCAGGATCATGCTCTTCGACGAGCCCACTTCCGCGCTGGACCCGGAGATGATCGGCGAGGTGCTCGACGTCATGAAGGCCCTCGCCCGGGAGGGCATGACCATGGTGGTGGTCACCCACGAGATGGGCTTCGCCCGCGAGGTGGCCCACCGGGTGGTGTTCATGGACGAGGGCCAGCTCATCGAGGCAGCGCCGCCCAAGGAGTTCTTCACCGGGGCCCGGCACGAGCGGACACGGCTGTTCCTGAGCAAGATCCTGACCCACTAGCGCTTGACGGTATGAGCCGAATGAATACCGATGACAAGGAGGGGCGTATGAAAAAGATCGGAGCAGTGGTTCTCGCGGTACTGGTCGTCCTGGCCGTGGGCAGTCCCGCCTTCGCCGGCGCCACCTACGAGAAGGTGAAGAAGAGCGGCGTGGTCCGGGTGGGCATGATGTACAACAGCATCCCCGCCGCCTACTTCAACGACAAGAACGAGTGGGTGGGCTTCGACGTGGACGTCGCCGAGGAGGTGGTCAGGCGCATCGGCGCCTCCATGGGCAGGGAGCTCAAGGCCGAGCGGGTGAAGGTGAACAACAAGACGAGGATCTCGTTCCTGACCTCGGACCAGATCGACATGTCCGTGGCCAACATGACGCACAAGCGCGAGCGCGACAGGACCATCGACTTCTCCATCACCTACTTCTTCGACGGCCAGAAGATCCTCGCCAAGAAGGGCCAGTTCAAGAGCCTGAAGGACTTCAAGGGGAAAAAGCTCGCCTCCCAGCAGGGGACCACGAGCGAGAAGAACGCCATGGAGCTCCTCAAGAGGCTCGGCGACAAGAACTACATGAAGAACGTCATCAGCTTCCAGGACGAGCCGTCGTGCTTCCTGGCCCTCCAGCAGGGCAAGGTGGCCGGCTGGACCACGGACAGCACCATCCTGCTCGGCTACGCGGCCAAGGAGCCCGGCAAGTACGAGCTGGTGGGCGACTTCTTCAGCAGCGAGCCCTACGGCATCGGCGTGCCCCAGGACGACAGCGACTGGCGCGACGCCATCAACTTCGCGCTCCAGGACATGTGGGCCGACGGCACCTACAAGAAGATCTACGACAAGTGGTACGGCCCGAAGACCCCGTACTCCTTCCCGCTCACCGAAGAGATCGAGATGTGGCCGTGATCAGAGCCCGGGGAATGAATCCATGACACGCGACTGCGGCCCTGTCTCGAGAAGGGCCGCAGTTTTTTCCAGCAGCCCCGGAAGATGGGCGCGCGGGACGGGCCCTCGGGGACAGGCATGAAGGAAGACACCGCGTACACGCTCAAACAGGCAGGCGTGGTCGCCCTCATGGCGGGCATCCTCTACGCCGTGTTCCGCCACGGCGACATCGGCTACGATTTCCACTGGGAGGTCCTGTGGGAGGTGAACCCCACCTACCAGGTGGTGTTCGGCCACTGGCTCATCCAGGGCCTGTTCCTCACGCTCGAGATCTCGCTCATCAGCACCGTCATCGCGCTGGTGCTCGGCACCGTGTTCGGCATCGCCCGCCTCTCGCGCTTCAAGCCCACCTACGCCCTGGCAACGGCCTACGTGGAGTTCTTCCGCAACACCCCGCTTCTGGTGCAGCTCCTCTTCTGGTACTTCGCCTTCCCCATGGCCCTGCCGGACGCCCTGAGCACGTTCCTGAACGAGCACAGCTACGAGTTCTGGGCCGCCACCGTGGGCCTGGGCATCTACACGGGGGCCTTCGTGGCAGAGGTGGTGCGCGCGGGCATCCAGGCCATCCCCCACGGCCACATCGAGGCTGCGCTGTCCTGCGGTCTCAGCGGCGCCCAGCTGCTCAGGCACGTGGTCCTGCCCCAGGCCTTCCGCATCATCATCCCTCCCCTGGGCAGCGAGTTCCTCAACAACATGAAGAACTCCTCGCTGGCCATGACCATCGGCGTGGCCGAGCTCTGCTGGCAGGCGCAGCAGATCGAGTCGTTCACCTTCCGGGGCTTCGAGGCCACCTCGGCGGCATCGCTCATCTACCTCTCCGTGTCGCTCGTTATCTCGCTTATCATGAACAGCATCAACCACCACCTGGCCATCGGCCAGGCGAAGCGGCTGAACGCCGTGGACCGCTTCTTCGCGCTGCTGGCCCGGCCGCTGGTGCTCGCATACCGCGGCCTGGCCATGCTCGTGAAGGCCGCCAAGCGCACGCTTGCCCTGGGCGAGTTCGCGCCGGCCCGCGAGGAGGCGGTCTTCGTGTCCGTGTGGTCCCGGATCGCCAAGGCGGCATGGACCGGGCTGGTGCTGCTGAGCCGGTCGCTCTTCGGCCTGTGCTCCCTGGGCTTCATCGCGCTGGTGGGCGTGATGGTCTTCACCTACGACTGGCAGGTGATCTTTTCCAGCATGCGCTCGCTCCTCATCTGGATCTTCCCCCGGGGCGGGCCCGGAGAGGTCTTCGGCGGGCTCGGCGGCCTGTCCCTGAGCGTGCTGCTCGCCCTGATCTCGCTGAGCCTGAGCTTCTTCATCGGCCTGGCAGCGGGCCTGGCCAGGCTGAGCAGGAACCCCCTGGTCTCCACGCCGAGCGTGCTCTACATCGAGATCATCCGGGGCAACCCGCTCATCATGGTGATCTTCTGGGTGTACTTCTTCTCGCCCATCGTCACGGGCATGCAGATCAACGTGTTCGTGAGCGTGGCCGTCTCGTTCACGCTGTTCTCCGGCGCCTACCTGGCCGAGATCGTGCGGGCCGGCGTGAGCGCCATCCCCAAGGGTCAGGTGGAGGCGGCCACCGCATCGGGCCTGTCCTCTGTCCAGGCCATGCGCCTGGTGGTCCTGCCCCAGGCGCTCAAGATGATGATCCCGGCCTTTGTGGGCCAGTTCATCTCGCTCTTCAAGGACACGTCGCTGGCCTACATCATCGGCGTGTTCGAGCTGACCACCGTGGCCCAGACGCTGAACAACCGGCTCATGATCTACCCCTTCGAGATCTACACCACCATCGCGGTGCTCTACTTCGTGTGCAGCTACGGCATGTCACGCTTCGCGCGGAGGCTGGAGATCCGCTACACGCCCACCAGGCGGGGGTTCGGCTCCGTGGCCGCGCCGTGAGGGTGCGAAAGCCAGAACCTTATGGAACTACAGGCTGTTGTATGATAGAATTTCTCCATTGAATATGCTTCCTGGAATGAACCGCACCCAATACCCCTGAACATGCATGAGCTATGAGGTCAGGACATATCCCCTCAAGGCCACAACTCACCTGCCACACACGGAGTGTGCCCGGTATCAGTCACGCAGGTCGAGCGGGCTCTTCACCGCGCCCGCACCCCGCTGCATGACGTGGGTGTAGACCATGGTGGTGTTCACGTTCCTGTGTCCGAGCAACTCCTGGACCGTGCGGATGTCGTACCCGTGCTCCAGCAGGCGTGTGGCGAAGCTGTGGCGGAAGGTGTGGCAGCCGACGGGCTTGTGGATCAACGCCTTTCTCGCCGCACTCCTGACCGCCTTCTGGAGGTTCGTGGGGTGGGCATGGTGACGCCGCATAATCCCTGTTCGGGGATCTTTCGCGATACCTTTGGACGGGAACACATATTGCCAACCCCACTGTGTCGATGCGTTGGGGTATTTCCGTTCCAGCGCATATGGCAGGGAAACACCTTTGAACCCCCCCTGCATGTCATGCTCGAAGAGGGCCTTCACCTGTTCCATATGATCTGCAAGGGGTTGCCGCAGGACTACAGGCAGCATGACCACCCTCCCCTTGCCCCCCTTCCCGTCCTGGATCGTGATGCTGTGCATGGAGAAGTCCACATCCTTCACCCTGAGCCTGAGGCATTCCATGAGCCGCAGCCCACTGCCGTAGAGAAGCTGAGCCATGAGCCGATGCGTCCCCGACATGGAGGCAATCACGCGGAGCGCTTCGTCATGACTCATGACAACCGGTATGCGCAGCGGGCGTTTCGCCCTGACCGCATCAATCGACCCATCAAGTTCAAGATCAAGCACCTCACGGTATAGAAACAAGATGGCATTGAATGCCTGGTTTTGTGTTGAGGATGCAACCTTCCCTTTGATGGCCAGATATGACAGAAAAGACTCTATCTCTTTCTTTCCCATTTCCCGAGGATGACGCATGTGATGAAACAGGAGGTATCTCTTTATCCATGAAATGTAGGTTTTCTCTGTGCTCAGGGAATAATGCTTCAGCCGAATGACTTCTCTAATACGGTCAAACAGTCTTGGTCCTTTGTTCTCTGCTCCGACCATCATTCAACACCCTGCTGGATTTCATAACAGAATGTAGGCTATAATATGCGATGAGTGGGAAAACGCAAGGGGGGATGCTGGGCACATGATTATTTTTCTGCATTTTGTGCCTAATATCCTGTTATGCAGATTTTTTTCTGTATAGTAATTGTTATCTGCTGAAATATGCAGAGAAAGGAGCTTGAAATGGGAATACTGAAACGCCTATTCGGTGAGACTGCCCCAAGGGGTGCACAATCAAATCTAGAACAAAAAGCACAAGTCGGGAAAAGTTCCCAATCGGGAAGTTTAAGAATTTCTCCTCGTTTAGTTTCAGCTCTCGGTTTTGTATATGTTGGAATGAACATAACTGAAGACACAAAGAAACTCTTGAGTGGGCAAACGCCAGATGCATATCGATCCATCAATCCTGATTTCTCCCGGGAATTACTTAGAAATAAACCAGATATAAGGATTATTCACTCTTTTTGCGGTACTCAGCAAGAAGGTCTACATTTGATAACGAAGCAAGGTCTCAATGTTGCGATACAAACGCGAAATATTGCAATTGCTGGAATTTCAAACCAACCCAGTTCGCAGGTTCCTGTTACAGTCCTCATTGCGACTTGGTTTACTAAACCGAAAAGTGGAGAAGAACCATCTATTATCGTCGTAAACGATGAAATAATTCCTGAATAATGAAACCATGCTTAACTGTTTATTGTCGCAGATAACAACTCGCTGAAGAGGGACGCGGCAAAAAGCCGCCGCGCCCCTGAGCTTAGTCGTTATGCGTAAGGAGAATTGGGTGTATATAGATATGGAACAGCACTATCTGAAATCTTCATTTCGCGAAAAACTCATTGAACATTTGTTTATAGGTGAGTTACTCAAGCTGTCATGGCGTGACGGTAGCTGTTCACTAGAAGTCGCAAAACCAGAAGTTGATTATCAGGGCTATGATTTAATCGCTGAAGAGAACGGAATCATTCGCCATATACAACTAAAGACAGCACATCTTGAAGCCAAGGCAGTAAAACAAAAAGTACACATTGCCTTGTCTACCAAACCTTCTGGTTGCGTTGTTTGGGTGTTTTTCAATGAAAAAACAATGGAGCTAGGGCCGTTTTTGTTCTTTGGTGATGCACCGGGTCTGCCATTACCAAGTCTTGATGGTTTTAAGGTAGCCAAACATACAAAAGCAAATTCCAAAGGCGTGAAAGCGGAACGCTCAGAAATCAGAGAAATACCTAAAGGCATATTCACTAGGTATAAAACAGTAGAGCAAATCTATGAGCAACTATTTAAAATTGCATAACAAACGCATCCACCGGACGGCTAAAGCCGCCGGTGATGCGTAGCGTTATACGTGAGAACCCATATGTTTAATCGCGATAAATTTAGAAGGAATCGATTAAAAGAAAGTATTGAGTCGCAATGTAAGGGGTCAATAGAGGAAAGAATATCTAGATATCTCGAAATTGAACATCAAGGAATTATTGGCGGCCATTACTTTGCTAATGCATCATCAGAATGTATTTATCTCTATCGTGATGGGTATTTTATAGGCGCGGTTATGATGAGCCACGCCATAAATGAGGGAATCATAAAATTTATAGCTGAAAAAAATTCGATTAGCAGGTGTAAAGAGTGTGGGAACACAAAAACAGTTGAAGAATTGATCACAGAATTTAAACCCGGGTTCGACAGTGGTAGTAATACGAAATTGATAAAACGAGCAATATTGTAGGCATAGGGGTGGTGCAGTTTTTCGTGTGTGCCTACGTTTTCAGGGGTTCAATCGGATGCTTTGTATCCTCGGTGGGGCAGCCATCTT
>JAKPQL010000128.1 GCA_029547045.1 Deltaproteobacteria bacterium
GTCCCGGGACATGTGGAAGGACATCTGGCCCCACGTCAAGACCGAGGACGTGCCCATCTCCTCCATCACCAACGGCATCCACATCCCCTCGTGGATCTCCGACGAGATGGCCGAGCTCTTCGACCGGTACCTGGGCCCCAAGTGGAAGGAGGACCCGGACAACCAGAAGGTGTGGGAGCGGATCGACGACATCCCCGACGCGGAACTGTGGTCGACGCACCAGCGGCGCAGGGAGCGCCTCGTGGCCTATGCACGCAGGAGGCTCATGAAGCAGCTCTCCGTGCGCGGGGCCAAGGCCAAGGACCTGCAGCGGGCCATGGAGACCCTGCACCCGGACGCGCTCACCATAGGGTATGCGCGCCGGTTCGCCACCTACAAGCGGGGCCTGCTCATCTTCCGCGACATCGACCGGCTCAGGGCGCTCCTGTCCAGCCGCGAGTTCCCGGTCCAGCTCATCGTGGCGGGCAAGGCGCACCCGCGGGACCACGAGGGCAAGACCATCATCCAGCGGATCATCCACATCGCCCGGGAGGAGCCGTTCAGGGACAGGATCGTGTTCCTCGAGGATTACAACATGAACATCACGCGCTACCTCGTCGAGGGCGTGGACGTGTGGCTCAACAGCCCCAGGAGGCCGCTGGAGGCCTGCGGCACCTCGGGCATGAAGGCCACGGCCAACGGCGCGTTGAACCTCTCCGTGCAGGACGGCTGGTGGGTCGAGGGCTACCGGCCCGACCTCGGCTGGTCCATCGGCAACGGCGAGGTCTACGAGAACCACGACTACCAGGACCAGGTGGAGAGCAAGGCCATCTACGACCTTCTGGAGCGCGAGATCATCCCGCTCTTCTACGAGCGGGGGCTCGATGGCCTGCCCCGGGGCTGGATCGGCATGATGAAGAAGTCCATGCGCACGCTCTGCCCGGTGTTCAACTCGAACCGGATGGTCGAGGAGTACACCGACCGGTGCTACATGGCCGCGGCGCTCAACATGAAGGCGCTCACCGGGGACGGCTTCAGGAACGTCCGCCAGGTGGTCAAGTGGAAGGACACCCTGGCCGCGAAGTGGGGTGACGTGGCGGTGACGGACATCAGCCACGAGGGCGGCGACGAGGTGGCGGTGCACAGCGACATCACTATCCGCGCCGAGGTGAAGCTGGGCTCCATCAGCCCCGCCGACGTGAGCGTGCGCGTGCACTACGGCACCATCGACGACGCGGGCAACCTCTCCGTGGCAAGGGACGTGACGATGGACCACATCAGGGAGCTCGGCAAGGGCGTTCACCTCTTCGAGACCTGCATCACCTGCGAGATCACGGGCAGGTTCGGGTACTCGGTGCGCATCCTGCCGTCGCACCCGAGCCTCATCTACCCCGTGGACATGGGGTTGATCTGCTGGGCATGAAGCTTCCGTCGCACAAGACCAGGATCGTGTGCACCATCGGTCCGGCGAGCAGGGACCAGGCGGTCATGGAACGGCTCATCGGCGCGGGGATGGACATCGCCCGCATCAACTTCTCCCACGACGACCTCGACACCCACGCCCGGACCATAGCCGCGCTGAGACTCGCCGGTCAGGCATCCGGCAGGCGCATCACGATCATGGCGGACCTGCCGGGGCCCAAGATGCGCATCGGCGAGCTCGCGGCCGAGCCCGTGGAGCTGCACCCCGGCGCCCGCTTCACCCTGACCGCGGACGACGTGACCGGGGACGAGACGAGGGCCTCGGTGAGCTTCAGGACTCTCCCGCAGGCGGTCAAAGAGGGCGACACCCTCTTCCTCAACGACGGGCTCATCCAGCTCAAAGTGACCGGGGTAACGGGGCGCGAGGTGTTCTGCGACGTCGTGGCCGGAGGGGAGCTCTGGTCGCGCAAGGGGCTCAACCTGCCCGGCATCGACCTGGGCATCAGCGCCTTCACGGAGCGGGACCACGAGTGCCTCCGGTTCGCGGCCGCCCACGGCATCGACGCCCTGTGCCAGTCGTTCGTGGTCACCGGCGACGACGTCCGGGCTGTGCGCGAGGCCGCCGCCGAGATCGGCTACCACCCCTTCGTCATCGCCAAGATCGAGCGCGCCGGGGCGCTGACCCACCTCGACGAGATCCTCAGGGCCTCCGACGGCATCATGATCGCCCGCGGCGACCTGGGCGTGGAGATCCCCATCGAGCGCATGGCCGTGGTGCAGAAGCAGGTCATGCACGCGGCCGTCGTACTCGGCAGGCCTGTCATCACGGCGACCCAGATGCTCGAGTCCATGACCGCCAACAAGCGGCCCACTAGGGCCGAGTCCACGGACGTGGCCAATGCCGTCCTGGACGGCACGGACTGCGTCATGCTCTCGGCCGAGTCGGCCATGGGCCGCTACCCCGTCGAGGCCACGACCATGCTCGGGCGCATCGCCGCTGCCACCGAGCCGTTCGGGCCCGGGTACCGCCTCAGGGAGAGGCTTAGAGAGGTCCTCGACGCGAAGACGAGCGGCATGTCCGACCTCGTGGTCCTCGGCATCGAGACCGCACTGCGGCACGTCTCGCCCGCGGCCGTCTTCGTGCCGACCCTGAGCGGCGCGACCGCACGGAGCATCGCCCGCTTCCGGCCGCCGACGTGGATCGTGGCGGTCTGCCCGGACGAGGCAGTCTGCCGGAGGCTCATGTTCTCCTCGGGCGTGTTCCCCGTCTTCGAGCCCGACTACCCCGATGACTGGAAGGCCTACGGCAGGGACTGGCTCGAGCGGCACGAGATGGACGGCGACGTCATCATCCTGGCCGAGGGCCCGTCACCGAAGAACCCCCAGGCCAGCCACCGCATGGAGATCATCGACCTGAAGGCCTGATGGTCTGGACAAAACCCCTGCAATCCATATAGAATTATCATAGAATCACCCGCACGCGAGAGTGGCGGAATTGGCAGACGCGCTGGATTTAGGATCCAGTGGAGCGATCCGTGGGGGTTCGAGTCCCTTCTCTCGCACCAGCGTGCACCACGAGGCTACTTCGCCTCGTGGAACGCGTCCATGAGCATCCTCAATCTGCCCGCCCAGAACGTGAAGGCATCTCTGGCTGAACCGTACCTGGAGAACCGCTCCGTGAACCCTGCAACCTGTTCGTCCTGGCCCGCGCCGAGCACCTCGTTGCTGGCGCTGTCGATCACCAGCACCTCCATGCCCGTCGCGCCCGAGCCGGTCCACTCGCCGGTGGCCCCTTTCTTCACGGCGCTGGCGGCCAGGCCGATGGGGATGATCGAGGAGACGCCGCTGAGGACGGGCCTGCTCTGCCTGATCCCTGTCAGGGCGAACTTGAAACGCACCACGCCGGGTCCGGGCTCGGCAACGATGGGGTACTTGTCCTTCACGGCATTGACGAGCTCCTGGTGGAAGGCGTCGGAGAGCTCCTTCATCACCTCGGGGTCGATGCCCTTGTCCTGGGAGTCGGGGGCGAAGTAGAAGACGACGGTGTCCAGCATCACCTTGTCGTAGCGCGAGAAATCCACGCCCGGCTTCACCCAGCGCATCTTGACCCCGCCCTCCGGGCCCGGCTGCAGGTTTCTGGCATACTCCCCGAGGAACCCGGACGGGGCCCTGGTCGTGGCACACGCCGTGACCGACACTGCCAGGGCCATGCTCACCACTGCCATCAGTGCGTATTTAACTGATCGTACCATAGCGTTTCACCCCTCTAGAATTTTTTGCAGAGCACCAGCTGCCCGTAGTCACCCTTCATACGGTTTTCCCGGTGGGAGTCGAAGAGCCACTTGCCGATGACGCTGAGCTTCCCGCCACCGCACGCCGGTATCCAGAGCAGGGCCGGTCCGAAGCCGTAGGACTCCCCCTTGAAGTCGCCGAGGAAGTCTGGCTTGCCATCGCCGCTGTCACCGGTCACCTGCTTGTACCAGTATCCCTGGGCGCCCAGGGCGAAGTTCTTCGCCAGGAACTGGTTTACCATGAAATCCACGTGGAATTCATTGCCCGTCTTGTATTCGGTGGCATCGTTTTCCGTATTGAAGAGGATGCCGGGCATGGCCGAGATCTCGGTGCCTGTCTTGGTGGAGAGCCAGGTCGCGGCCAGGGAGGTGTCGAAGCCCCAGTAGTTTCTCCCCACGTTCGCGAGGTCACCGGTGCTGTAGGCGCCGGTGGGCACGAACACCATCCCGGTGATCTTGAAGCCGAAGTCACCCGCCTTCCACGCGAGAGCGCCCGAGATCATCGAGTCGCCGATGTCGAAGGCACTGTCGTCCTCGTCCCGGGACAGGGTGAGGTGTTCGGGTATGTCCATGCGCACGCCCGCCTTCGTGTCCACATACCCGACCGGGACCGCGGCAAAGAGCTGGAGCCTGCCGCCCAGGACATCCTCGTCGAAGGCATAGGAGGCCCCGAAGTAGTTGTACACGGCGGTCGCCTCGAGCGACATCACCAGACCCACCAGGGGCGCCTTGTCGACCTTGGCGTGGTAATAGAGGGTCTGGTTGACGTACTGGAACCCCGGGTCAGGGGGTATTGCCACGGCAAAGGATGCGAAGGCGCCCGGGAAGAAATAGCTCGACCCGCCTTCCGATGCGTGCGCCGGGGCCTGCATGGAAAGAAGGACGACCAGGCACAGCAGGGTCCCCATGACAGTGTGTTTCACTCCCCTCAGAATATAGTGTTTCATGCTCGTCTCCTTTTGGTGTTTCCATTTCATTATTTTCTCACCTCCGAATCAGCAGTGGGGCATCGATGGCGTCCATCACGCGGGAGGCTGGCAGCCCGTTCTCCAGCAGCGTGGTGATGGCCTTCAGGTACCTGCCGATGTGGAGGAAGAACTTCCGGTACCCCTCGCACAGGTAGTGCAATCCAGGCTCTCCGGATGGGGCCTTGATGAAGCGGTGCTTGGGACACCCTCCCCGGCAGGCCCTCAGCACCGGGCAGTCCCTGCACCACCCGGGAAGCGCCGTCTCCTTCGTGATGCCGAATCCTTTGTCCAGAGACTTCTCCACCATGTCAGCCAGCGTCTTGTGGGCGATATTCCCGAGTTTGTATTCCGGAAACACGCAGTGATCGCATGCATACACGTCGCCGTTGTGCTCGATGACCACGGCGCGGCCGCACTGCTCCGCATGGATGCACACGGGCGAGGGATTGCCGATCCAGGTGTTGAGCGCCCACTCGAAGTTCATGACGAAGACCTTGCCCACGTCGTGGCGGACCCAGTCTTCACAAATGGCGATGAGGAAATCTCCATACTCCTCGGGCACCACGGTCCAGGGGGTCACCTGGACCTGCTTTTCTTCCCTGTCAAGGGCAGCGGGCCCGGCCAGACTGAGCCCTCTCTGCTGCCCCGCCTCGTCGGACATCCGCTCGATCACCGGGGTGAACTGGATATATTCGATCCCTTCGCTTTTCATGAAGGAATACACCTCCAGGGGCTTCTTGGCCGTGTCCCTTGCCACGCAGGCCAGCACATTGTAGTCCACCCCGTGATTCTGCAGCAGCTTCAGGCCGCGCATGACGTCGGCGAACGTGCCCTTGCCGGCCCGGGTGCGGCGGTAGGCGTCGTGGATCTCTCGAGGCCCGTCAAGGCTGATGCCCACCATGAAATTGTTCTTCTTCAGGAAGGCGCACCACTCGTCTGTCAGCAGTGTGCCGTTGGTCTGCAGGGAGTTCCGGATGGTCTTCTCCGCGGCATATGGTTTCTGCTCCCGCACGACCTTCCTGAAGAAATCGAGCCCGGCCAGGGTGGGTTCGCCGCCATGCCAGACGAATTCAACCACCGGTGTGGGCTGTGATACGATGTAATCTTGTATAAAGGCGGAAAGGATAGTATCCGGCATCCGGAAGTTCTCGCCCTCACCGAACAAAGCCTTCTTCTCGAGGTAGAAGCAGTACTCGCAGGCAAGGTTGCACACCGGTCCCATGGGCTTGGCCTCCACGTGGATGCCCGGCATGACCACAGGCGTTTCAGCCGACCCGTTCAGCAGGCTCACGGTGTGCCTCCGCAGCATGTTCCATTGACGACCTCCATGACCAGGGCTCGAACCCCACCCCCGCCAAGGGGGTGGGGTTCATCAGGAAGAGAAAATGGATCTCAATCAGCCGTGATCTTTGCCTCCACGGCGTTCACCTTCCGCTGATCTACCGCGGTGAGCGTGCCGTCGCCGGTGTACGTGACGACCAGCTTGTCGATGGTGCCCGTGAACCTGAACGGCACGTCGTAAGCGAGGTCCACCGGCGTGCCCGTGTCCTCGCCCACATCGAAGGTCTCGTCCATCGAGAAGCGGAAGGGAACGGTATTCCCTATCCGGCCCTGGACCACCTGCTTGCCGTCCACGCTGAGCGTGCCGGTGCCCCCTTTGCCGATGCCGCCGCCGTCGTAGAGAAAATCAAAGACCACGGTGTGCTTGCCCGGCTTGAGGGCCTGCTCGGAGGCGACGCTGTAGTGGGACACGTTCGCCATGTTGTAATAGAACGCAGGCTTGCCCTTTTCGAGTACCAGCGCAAAGCCGCCGGACAGGCCGCCCTGCGTGACGAGCACGCCCTGCTCGCCCCCCGTGGGGAGCACCACGTCCGCGGTGATGCGAAACGACCTGTTCTTGATGTCGGGTGCCGAACCTTCGTGTATGCGCTTCACGGGCCCGGTGTAGACGAACTCGGTGCGCCCGGCCGTAATGCTGGGCCGGATGCCCGGGGCCATCCGCTCAGTACCGCTGTCGTCCAGGGGCAGCACGTTGTACTTGGCCGCCTCGGCAAAGAACAGCAGCTGGAGGTCGTGCAGCCTGTCAGGGTACGTGCCCGCCAGGTTGTCGGCCTCGCTGAAGTCGTTGTCCACGTGGTAGAGCTCCCACTGGTAGCCGTCGATCACGTCGACCCGCTCGATCCTGGTCTGGTCCACCCAGGGTCCGCCGTATGGCGGGGTGGTGCAGGCGAGCCATCCGTCGTGATAGATGGCGCGGTGGCCGAAGACCTCGAAATACTGGGTGTGGCGCGTAGACGGTGCCTTGGGGCTGTCGAATGAGTAGGCCATGCTCACGCCCTCGATGGGCTTCTGCGTCACCCCGTTCACCATGGAGGGCTGCTCGATGCCGGTTGCCTCATAGATCGTGGGCACGATGTCGATGACATGGTGCCACTGCGTCCGGATGCCGCCCCTGTCCCTGATGCGCGCGGGCCAGGAGATCACCATGCCGTTGGCCGTGCCGCCGTAGTGCGAGGCGTTGGTCTTGACCCACTGGAACGGGGCGTTCATGGCGTGCGCCCAGGCCGCCGGGTAGTGGTTGTGCGTCTTCCACGTGCCCAGGTTGTCCTTCTGCTTGAGGATATCCTTGTAGTCTTCGGGGATCATGTTGAGCATGGCCAGCTCGTTGTAGGAGCCCTGGAGCCTGCCCTCGCTGCTGGCGCCGTTGTCGCCGCAGATGTAGATGACGAGCGTGTTGTCCAGCTGGCCCATCCTGTCGATGGCATCGAGGACCCGGCCGGCATTGTAGTCCGTCTGCGAGAGGAATCCGGCGTACACCTCCATCATGTAGGCATAGAGCCGCTTCTGCTCGGCGCCCAGAGAATCCCAGGCCGGCAGGCCGTGGCTGCGCTCGGTGAGCTTCGTGTTGGCAGGCACGATGCCCAGCTTCTTCTGCCGCGCCAGGGTTTCCTCGCGCAC
>JAKPQL010000002.1 GCA_029547045.1 Deltaproteobacteria bacterium
TGGAAAACCACACCCTCGTGCCCGATCACACCGTGTTCAGCTGGACCCCGGCGGACTACGCCACCATCTACTGCGCCTGGATACCTGAAATAGCTCTCTACGCCATCCACGCCTGGGGAGGGCTGGCAGGGCTCTTTGTCCTGAAATACGCGTGCCTGCTCGCGTTCCTCGTCCTGGTCTTCTCGGCCATGGCACGGAGCGGTTCAGCCTCCAATCCAGTCGCGTGGGTGGTGGCCCTCATGGGAATCCTGACTGTCCAGGTGGCCATGCAGATAAAACCCGAGCTGTTCTCCCTGGTGTTCTTCTCGCTGACCGTGTGGGCGTGGGTTATGATCCGTCTGTCCAGGGGGCACGCCCGGTTCTACTGCTACCTCATCCCGGCGGTCATGCTCCTGTGGGTGAACAGTCACGGCGGGTTCGTGTTCGGCCTGTTCTTCGTGGGGCTGGTGGCCGCAGGGGAGGTGCTGAGCATCCTGCTCGTCCTGTCCTCCAGCCTCGACAGGCGGATGGCCGGGCACTTCTTCATCGGCATGGTCCTCACCGCGGCTGCCGTTTTCGTCACCCCCTACGGGTGGGCATACCCGGTGCAGCTCTTCAACGAGCTCGTGCTGCACCGGGGTGATCAGCTGCAGGAGTTCAGGACCGTCATGGCGTACCAGTCCATCCTGCACCCGGATGCCCGGGGCCTGCACCTGGTAGAGTACATGGCCCTCGCGGCTGTGGCCCTGGCCTGTCTGTTCTGGGACTCAGTGCGCAGAAGGCGGTGGATCCTCGCGCTCGTACTCGCAGCCATGGGCATGGGTGTGCTCTCCACGCAGTTCATCAGGACCACCTATTTCTGGGGAGTATTCGTGGCGTTCGCCTCCCTGCTCATCCTGGGGCAGCGGGAAAAGGTCGCCGGCAGGCACGACCGGGGATGTCGCTGGTACGTCGGCGTGTTCTGCGTCGTGCTGTGCGTGCTCGTGGCCGGAAGGGAGGGTTTCCATGCCCTCTGCAAGCCGCTGTCCGGTTTCTGGGTGAACTACTACAGCCCTGTTCAGGAGGCGGAGTACATCCGCACGCACCTGAAGGGCATGCGGGTCGGGAACAACTACAACTCGGGCGCATACCTCCTCTGGGCGCTCTGGCCAGGGCAGAAGGTCTTCATCGATGCCCGCTATTTCCCCTACAGGCAGTGGTACCATGAGTACGGGGACGCCATGTACGGCCGCGACGACCGGGCCAGGGACGCATTCCTCACGCGATACGGCTGCGACGCCTGGTGTACCACCTATGAGTATGACCACCTTTCCTTCTTTGTCCATTCCCCGGAGTGGCAGCTTGCCCTTTACGGGCCGTCGGCATGCATTTTTGTCCGGAAGGGACGGGGGTTCAGCCCGGATGCGGACCCCTGCCACCCGGCGGTTTTCACGGTGAAGCCGCACCAGAAGGTGAGGATACTGGACTTCATGGTCATGGCCGGCGACCTGGACCATGCCTATGCCATGGCCATGACCCTCGAGGCGTGCAGGCTGTGCCCCTCCAGGAACGTCAGGGCCGCGGCGGGGTGCGTGAAGGCAGGGGAGGCCCTCGGCAGGGCAGGGCGGACCGACGATGCCATCGCGTGCTTCGAACGCGCGATGGCCATACGACCGGACCAGGATCCGGAGGTGCTCACGGTCCTGGGCAATCTGTACCTGAAAAAGGGTGACCAGGCCAGGGCCATCGCCTCCTATCTGAGGGCGCTGGAGATGAAGCCGGACTATCCCCCTGCCATGGGCAATGCAGCCAACGCGTACTCCATGCAGGGTTCGTATGACAAGGCCTTCGACCTGCTGAACCGGCTTAGGGAGATCCGGCCGGATGACCCCGACGTGGAGTACAACATGGCCTGCCTCCATGCCAGGCAGGGCAGGGTGGACGAGGCAGAGCGTTCGCTCAAGGCGGCCATGGAGAAGGGGTTCGACGACAGGGAGCTCCTCAGGACCGACCCGGATCTGGAGGGCCTCAGGGAAACGGAATTCTACCGGGCACTCGTGGAATAGAAAGGGAGGCGCATGTACAAAAACCGAAAGGTTATAGTGGTGATGCCCGCCTATGAGGCTGAGCAGACCCTGCGGAAGACCTACGACGAGGTGATGGACCAAGGCATGGTGGACCAGGTCATCGTGGTGGACGACCACAGCCGGGACCGCACCACCGAGATCGCGAAGACCCTGCCCGGCACCCTGGTGCATCGGCACGATATGAACACCGGGTATGGGGGCAACCAGAAGTCGTGCTATCGCCTGGCCCTCGAGCAGGGGGGAGAAATCATCATCATGGTGCACCCCGACTACCAGTACACCCCCCGGCTCATCCCGGCCATGGTCTCGCTCATCGGCAGCGGGCTCTACCACTGCGTGCTGGGCTCTAGGATCCTGGGGGGGTACGCGCTGAAAGGCGGCATGCCCCTGTGGCGGTATGTGGCGAACCGGTTCCTGACCCTGGTGGAGAACCTGCTCATGGATGCCAAGCTCTCGGAGTACCACACCGGGTACCGGGCATTCTCCCGGGAGCTCCTCGAGCGGGTGCCCTTCGAGAAGAACTCGGACGACTTCGTGTTCGACAACCAGATGCTGGCCCAGATCCTGTGGATGGGGTACACCATTGCGGAGGTGAGCTGCCCCACGAGCTACTCGGCGGACGCCTCGTCCATCGATTTCACCCGGAGCGTGAGGTATGGCTTCGGGTGCCTGCACACGGCCGTGGCATTCCGGCTGGCCAGGATAGGGATACTCGCTTCCCGCCTGTTCTCGTCCCTGAAGCCGCGGTAATAGGTATCATAACCTGATGACTTGACTGCTGATAAGTGTTACATATGATTAGAAACCGATGTGTTGTTCATTGAATATTCTTGGAGGACACGCATGAAGAAGGCGCTCATCACCGGGATCACCGGCCAGGACGGTGCCTACCTGGCCGAGTTCCTGCTCGGCAAGGGATACCTCGTCCACGGCATCAAGAGGCGGTCGTCGAGCTTCAACACGTACCGCGTGGACCATCTCTACCAGGATCCTCACGAGGAGGGACTCCGGTTCGTTCTCCACTACGGCGACCTCACGGATGCAACGAACATCATCCGCATCATCCAGGAGGTGGAGCCGGACGAGATCTACAACCTCGGCGCCCAGAGCCACGTGCAGGTCTCTTTCGAGACGCCCGAGTACACGGCGCAGACCGATGCCCTGGGTACCCTGCGGGTCCTGGAGGCCATGCGCATCCTCGGCATGGAGCGCAAGACGAGGTTCTACCAGGCCTCCACCAGTGAGCTGTTCGGCAAGGTGCAGAAGATCCCCCAGGACGAGGAAACGCCGTTCTACCCCCGCAGCCCCTACGGGGCGGCCAAGCTCTACGCCTACTGGATCACGGTGAACTACCGGGAGGCTTATGGCATGTACGCATGCAACGGCATCCTGTTCAACCACGAGTCGCCCATCCGCGGCGAGACTTTTGTCACCCGCAAGGTCACCCGGGCCGCGGCGCGGATTGCGCTGGGGCTGCAGACGTGCCTCTACGTGGGCAACCTCGGGGCGCTCCGGGACTGGGGGCACGCCAGGGACTACGTGGTGGCCCAGTGGCTCATGCTGCAGCAGGAAGAGGCTGAGGACTATGTCATAGCCACGGGAAGGCAGCAGTCGGTCAGGCACCTGTGCACGCTGGCCTTTGCCGAGGCGGGCATTGAGATCGACTGGCAGGGCGAGGGCAGGCATGAGACAGGGGTCGTGAGCTCGGCAATGCCCATCGAGGGCGACGCGCATGTCGTGCCGGGAGATGTGGTGGTCCGGGTGGATCCCCGCTACTTCAGGGCCACCGAGGTGGACACCCTGCTCGGCGACCCGGGCAAGGCCAGGCGCAAGCTGGGCTGGGAGCCGAAGATCTCCTTCGAAGACATGGTGGCAGAGATGGTGGAACACGACATCAGGGAGGCGCGGATGGACGTGCTGTGCCGTAACAGCGGGTTTCCCGTGCTGGATCGTCATGAATAGGTCGTCGAAGGTCCTCGTGGCAGGGCATACCGGCCTCGTGGGATCGGCCATGAAGAGGAGACTCGAGGAGGAGGGGTACGCGAATATCGCCGCGGCCTCGTGGCCCGCCATCGACCTCACGGACCAGCGTGCAACAGAAGAGCTTCTGGCGCGCAAGAGGCCCGAGGCCGTGTTCCTGTGCGCGGCAAAGGTCGGGGGCATCCTGGCCAACAGCACCTTTCCCGCGGACTTCATCTACCAGAACATCATGATAGCGGCCAACGTCATCAACGCAAGCTTCAGGCACGGCACACACAAGCTGCTCAACCTCGGTTCGTCGTGCATCTATCCCAGGCTCGCGCCCCAGCCCCTCAGGGAGGAATACCTGCTCACCGGCGAGCTCGAGCCGTCCAACGAGCCCTATGCCATCGCCAAGATCGCGGCCATCAAGCTCTGCAGCGCCTACAACCGGCAGCATGGCACGAACTTCATCTCGGTCATGCCCACCAACCTCTACGGCCCGGGCGACAACTTCGACCTGGAGACCTCCCACGTCCTGCCCGCCATGATCCGGCGCTTCCACGAGGCAAAGGAGAACGGTGCACCTGCGGTGACCCTCTGGGGCACCGGAACCCCCCGCCGCGAATTTCTCTACGTCGATGACCTGGCCGCGGCCTGCGTGCATCTCATGACACACCATGACGCCCGGGCCCTCGGTGAGTTCGTGAACATAGGCACGGGCACGGACCTGACCATCGCCGAACTTGCCGGGATAGTGGCCCGCGTGGTGGGTTACGGGGGCGACATACGCTGGGACCTCACCAAGCCGGACGGCACCCCCCAGAAGCTCCTGAACGTGGGGAGGATCCACGACCTCGGTTGGAGGGCGAGCGTGGACCTGGAGGAAGGGATACAGAGGACGTACCGGTGGTACCTTGACAACCTGCAGACCTGCCGTGGGGTATCCTGATGCCCGCGAACGATAGCCACATTGAAACCCGCAATGCGGCCGGGCAATACCGCGATGCGCGGCGCTCCCACTGGGACGCGGTGGCCTGCAGGAGAGACGGCTGGACATCCATGGGCGTGTACTATCACCGCAAGCTCGAAGAGATCTACCGCTACCTCATATCTCCTGGGCAGAGGGTCCTCGAGGTCGGCTGCGGCACGGGGGAGATCCTCGCCGCAGTGAAGCCCAGCGAGGGTGTGGGCGTTGACCTCTCCCCCGAGATGATACGGCGTGCCCGGGAGAGGTTCCCAGGCCTCACCTTCATCGAGGCCGATGCCCACGAACTGCGCCTGGACGGGACCTTCGACGCGATCATTCTGTCCGACCTGGTCAACGACCTCTGGGACGTACAGGCGGTTTTCCAGGGTCTGAAAAGGTTCACGCATCCTGGCACGCGCCTCGTCATGAACACCTACAGCCTCCTGTGGGAGCTCCCCCTCATGCTGGCGCAATCCCTGGGGCTGTCCACCCCGCTGCTGACCCAGAACTGGCTCACCGTGGACGACGTGAGCAACCTGCTGGGGCTGTCCGGCTTCGAGGTCATAGCGCACCGGCCCGAGGTGATCTGGCCGCTCGGAACGCCGGTCGTGTCGACCCTGCTGAACCGATACGCGGTGCGGCTGTGGCCCCTGTGCCATCTGGCGCTCACCAACGTCATGGTCGCCAGGCCCTGCGCCGCGAAGCAGGAACAGGAACCCGTGGTCTCGGTGGTGGTGCCGGCCCGTAACGAGGAGGGCAACATCGATGAGATCTTCCGGCGCACCCCTGAGATGGGTGCCGGCACCGAACTCATCTTCGTGGAGGGGGGCTCCGGCGACGACACCTGCGGGGCCATCGAGCGCGCCATGAAGGCCCACCCGCAGCGCAGGTCTACGTTTCTCCGGCAGACGGGCACGGGCAAGGGGGACGCGGTGCGGCTGGGGTTCGCTCATGCGAACGGCGACATCCTCATGATCCTCGATGCGGACATGACCGTGCCCCCCGAAGACCTCCCTCGCTTCTACGATGCCATCGTCAGCGGCCGCGGAGAGTTCATCAACGGCGTGCGCCTCGTCTACCCCATGGAGAAGCAGGCCATGCGCTACTTCAACCTGGTGGGGAACAAGTTCTTCTCCCTGGCGTTTTCCTGGCTGCTGGGCCAGCCCATCAAGGACACCCTGTGCGGGACCAAGGTCCTGAGCCGCGAGAACTGCAAGAGGATAGCGGCGAACAGGAACTACTTCGGCGACTTCGACCCGTTCGGCGACTTCGACCTGCTCTTCGGCGCGGCAAAGCAGAATCTGAAGATCGTGGAGATGCCCGTCCGCTACCGGCAGCGGCTCTACGGCGACACGAACATCGACCGGTGGCGGCACGGCATGATCCTGCTGCGCATGGTGCTCTTCGCCATGAGACGTATCAAGTTCTACTGAGGGTGGTATGGCCGATATGCGCACGACCAGGAGGACAGCACCTGAATGGGTTCGGTCGACGGCGCTCATCACCTTGTTCATCGGTATCTGCACCGCAGCCATCTACTGGCAGGTCAGCGACCACTCGTTCATCACCTTCGACGACAATATCTATGTGACCGCGAACACCCGCGTACAGCAAGGCATCACGGCACAGGGCGTTTCGTGGGCCCTCGGGATGGGCGAGGGCCCCTACTGGCACCCGCTGACTTGGCTGTCCCACATGCTCGACGTGGAGCTCTTCGGGCTCGATGCGGGAATGCACCACGTCATGAACTTGCTCTTCCACGTTCTGAACGTCGTCCTGCTCTTCACTGCTCTGAGGATGGCCACAGGTTCCCCCTGGAGGAGCGCTTTCGTGGCGGCGCTGTTCGCCCTGCACCCGGTGAACGTGGATACCGTGGCCTGGGTGGCCGAGCGGAAGAACCTGCTGAGCACCACCTTCTGGATGCTGACCACCATTGCATATGTGCACTACGCGAGGCGCCCGTCCATTCCGCGTTATTGCGCCGTGGTCCTCGCCTTTGTCCTGGGTCTCCTCGCCAAACCCATGCTCGTGACCATGCCCTTTGTCCTCCTCCTGCTCGACTACTGGCCCCTTGAGAGGGTCCGGGCGGTATCCGGAGAGGGGTCCGGGTTCCTGACCGAGGGGGAGAAGAGCGGCAGGCTCGTGGCCGAGAAGGTGCCCCTGCTCGTCCTTTCCGCGGCGTCCATCGTGCTCTCGGCCATGTCCATGAGCGATACCGGCGTGAGCGTGAGCCGGGAGCTGGTCCCGCTGGGTCTTCGCGTGAAGAACGCACTCGTTTCCTATCCCCTGTACCTCGAAAAGCTCTTCTGGCCCGCAGACCTCACCTTCTTCTACCCGTATCCCGAGGCGGTCCCCCTGTGGCAGGTGGCCGGGGCACTGGTGGTCGTACTGGCGATTACCCTTGCCGCCGCATGGTCATTCCGCCGTGCGCCGTGGTTCATCGTCGGGTGGCTGTGGTTCCTCGGCACCCTCGTGCCGGTCCTGGGGCTTGTTCAGGGAGGTCTGTGGCCGGCCCTCGCGGAGCGCTGGGCATACGTGCCCTACATCGGGATATTCATGATCGTTGCCTGGGGGGTTCCCCGGCTCGTCGGCAGGGTCAGGATCCCTCGGACGGTCCTGCCGGCCGCAGCAGGCATGGTGATCGCGGCGTGCATGGCGCTCACCTGGCAGCAGGTCCGGGTCTGGAAGGACGATTTCACCTTGTTCTCCCACGGCGTGGCCGTAAACCCGGACAACTACGTAGCGCAGGTCAACCTCGGGGAGGTCATGGCGCGGAATGGACGATATGACGATGCGATCTTTCGGTTCCGGGAGGCACTGAGGGTCTACCCGGCGGATACCCTTGCCCTGACGGGGCTCGCACAGGCATACAAAGATCTGGGAGAAACTGGAAAAGCTCAGGAGTACTATCTCGAGTTTCTCCGCTACAAGCCGGACGATCCGAAGATCAGCTCCAGGATCGCCATGCTCTATGCGGAAACCGGGCAGGACGACAAGGCAATGGACATCTACACGCGCATGATCGAGCATGACCCCTCCCATGCCGGCGCGGAGTACGGCCTCGGGGTCCTCTATGCAAAGAAAGGGGACACGGTCAGGGCAGAGGAGCACCTCCGGCGCTCCCTCCGGCTGGATCCTTCCGATGCCGAGGTGCATAGCTCCCTGGGGGTGGTGCTCATGAGCCAGGGCAGGGTGCGCGACGCCGAGCGCCACTTCGCCGAGGCCGCACGCATCGACCCCGAATCGGAGGAGATTCTGGGCAACCTGGCGCAGGCACGAAGGCAGCGGGAGAAGATCGAGACGGACATCGCGGCCCTTGCCCTCAAGAGACGATCGGAGCCGGGCAACGGGGCTGTCCTGCAGACCCTCGGCATGCTCCATGCCGGCAACGGGGACGACGCGGCCGCCCTGGAGGCATTCATGGCCCTGGCCGACCTGCAGCCGGACAATCCCGGGGCGCTCTACAACATCGCGTGCCTTCACGCCCGCGCGAACAGGACGGATGAGGCGGTTCTTTGGCTGCAGAAAGCGCTGGACAAGGGGTTCAGCGACTGGAACCTCCTGAAGAACGACAGGGACCTGGAGAATATCCGGGACACGACCTTCTACCGCGAGCTCATGGAAAGGCACGGCGGGTAGGCGGCATGCTCGGCTGGCTGAGACACCCCCTCACCCGGTCCCTGGACCTCGACGACCCGCGCACCACGGTTCTCCGACGCTGCATCATCCACAGCAAGCCGTTCCTGGAGAAGATCTACCTCGAGTGGTACGGATGGGTCGCATCCCGCCTCCCCGGAGGAGCATCCCCGGTGGTCGAGCTGGGATCCGGGGCAGGGTTCCTGGACAGCTTCATCCCCGGGCTCGTCACCACGGAGGTCTTGCGCTGCCCGTTCGTCAGGGTGGCCCTGGACGGCTGCGCCCTGCCGTTTCCGGGCAGCAGCCTGCGGGCCCTGGTCATGGTGGACGTGTTCCACCACGTACCGGACGCCAAAGCATTCCTACGGGAGGCATCGAGGTGCCTCGAACCCGGGGGCAGGATCCTCATGGTGGAGCCATGGGTGACCGCCTGGTCGCGATTCGTCTATGCGCGGCTTCACCACGAGCCGTTCGATCCGGGGGCCGAATCCTGGTCCTTCCCCGCCTCCGGACCACTGTCCGGGGCGAACTCGGCCCTGCCCTGGATCGTGTTCCAGCGGGACAGGGCGCTTTTCCAAGAACGATGCCCAGGGCTTGCAATCGAGAGCATTGCGGTGGAGAGGCCGCTGACGTACCTTCTCTCGGGAGGCGTCTCCCTGCGGTCCCTCATGCCCGGCCTCACCTATGGGTGCTGGAGGATCCTTGAGGAGATGTCGATGCTGAGGAAGCTCGGCATGTTCGCGAGGATAGAAGTGAGGAAGGTGTGATGGCATGAACTCCAAGGAATCCACCATCAGAAGGGATGGTTCCGCAGTCCTCTTCCTCGTCCTCTCCACGGTCCTTGCCTACTCGAGGCTTCCTGGCAACGCCTTCATCAACCTCGACGACCCCCTGCAGCTCCTGTCCAACGAACGGATGCTCTCAGGCCTGAGCTGGGGCAACGTCCTCTGGTCCTTCGGGCCCGAATCTCCCTGCTCGCCCGTCACGTGGCTCGCCTATGCAACGATCCACGCGACGTTCGGGCTTCAGCCCTGGGCGTATCACGTCGCGAGCCTCGTGCTCCACACGGCGAGCGCCGTGATTCTCTATTTGTTTCTCCGGTCGTCCACCGGGGAATACCTGAAGAGCGCCTTTGTCGCATCCCTGTTCGCGCTGCACCCCATCAACGTGGAGTCCGTGGCCTGGGTC
>JAKPQL010000003.1 GCA_029547045.1 Deltaproteobacteria bacterium
AACCCCGCCTCGTACCCGGTCCGCACATGAACGGGGACGATGTCGAAGTCGACCGGTGCGACCTTCCTGAGGAGCGCGAGGACCTTCATCATGACCAGCGAGTCCCTGCCCCCGGACACCGCCACGAGAACCCTGTCACCGGCACTGATCATGCGGTAGTCGCTGATGGCCCGGCCGGCCTTGCGCCGGAGCACCTTCTCCAGGTATTTCTTCGACGAATGCCTCACCGGTGTCTCCTACCCCGGCCCACGGGCTTCTTCTTGGAGCCACTGCGAGACGGTCCGGCGGGCCGTGTCAGCTGAAGCGAAGAACACGTGGTCCTGCTGGGCCTTCACCCACGTGATCTGCCGCTTCGCGAAGCGCCTGGTGTCCCTCTGGATCAGCCTGATGCACTCCTGCGCCCCGCACTCTCCCCGGAGGTGGGCAACGGCATGCCTGTATGCCAGGGTCTGCATGGACCTCAGGTCCGGGCCGTAGCCCTTGTCGAGGAGCCGACGCGTCTCGTCGAAGAGGCCGTCTTCGAGCATCTTCAGCGTCCTGCGGTCGATGTCCCCGAAGAGCCGGTCCCGGTCCGGCAGTATGCATGCCGTCCTCACATCGTAGCGCTTCTGCCTGAACCCGTGCCCGGCATAGATGTCGCTCACCCTGCGGCCGGACATGAGGATCACCTCGAGGGCCCTCACCATGCGCACGCCGTCGTTCTTCCGGACGAGCGCCGCCGCACCCGGGTCCAGCCTGCGGAGCATGCGTTCGAGATATGCCGTGCCCCTGGTCTTCATGACGGTCCGCAGGGCCTTCCTGACCCGCTCGGAACGCGCGGGGGCAGGGGCGAGTCCGTACACGAGCGCCTTGATGTACAGCCCGGTGCCGCCCACCACGACGGGGATTCTGCCCCTTGCCCTGATCTGACCGATCCTGTCTTCGGCCATGGCGGTGAACATGGCTGCATGGAAATCCTCGTCGGGATTCACCACGTCGATGATGTGGTGGGGCAGCGCGGCACGCTCGGCCGGCGATGGTTTCGCCGTGGCGATGTCCATGTACCGATAGACCTGCATGGAGTCGGC
>JAKPQL010000004.1 GCA_029547045.1 Deltaproteobacteria bacterium
GCCCGTTCGCGGGGCGCGACCAGGGTGATCATCGGCATGGGCACCTGCGGTATCGCGGCAGGGGCCCGGGAGGTCATGACGGCGATCCTGGAGGAACTGGACAAGAGGGGCCTTAAGGATGTGGCCGTCGAGACGACGGGATGCATCGGCATGTGTCAGAAGGAACCCCTGGTGGATATCATCAGGCCCGGCGAGCCGAGGACGACCTACGGCGAGGTCAGCCCCGCCGACGCCGTCCGGATAATAGCCGAACACCTTGTCAACGGCCACATCGTCGAAGACAAGGTCATCGGGCAGACCGACTAGGAGGCCCGGCGGTCATGGCCTTTTACCGCGCCCACGTGCTGGTCTGCAAAGGGACCGGCTGCACCGCCAGCGGGTCTCCTTCGGTCTACGAAGCTCTCAAGAAGGAGTTAGAACGAAGAGGTCTCGACCAGGAAGTAGCCCTGGTCGAGACCGGTTGTCACGGGATGTGCGAGATGGGACCCATCGTGGTGATCTACCCCGAGGGTTCCCTCTACTGCAGGGTCACCGTGGACGACGTACCGGAGATAGTCGAAGAGCACCTTTACAAGGGACGCCTGGTCCAGCGGCTCCTCTACACCACGCCCGACACCAAATTCAAGGTCCCCCATTACCGGGACATACCCTTCTACAGCAAGCAGCTCCGCATCGCCCTGCGCAACTGCGGCTACATCAACCCCGATAATATCGACGAGTACATCGCCCGCGACGGCTACGAGGCCCTCGCCAAGGCCCTGACCACGATGAAGCCCGAGGAAGTGATCACCGAGGTCAGGACCTCGGGCCTCCGGGGAAGAGGGGGCGGCGGATTCCCCACAGGCACCAAGTGGGAATTCTGCAGGAAAGCCCAGGGGGACAAGAAGTACGTCATCTGCAACGCCGACGAGGGCGACCCTGGGGCGTTCATGGACAGGTCCCTCCTCGAGGGCGATCCCCACGCCGTCATCGAGGGCATGATGCTGGGCGCCTACGCCATAGGGGCCGACGAGGGCTACATCTACTGCAGGGCCGAATACCCCCTCGCTATCAAGAGACTCCGGGGCGCCATCGCCCAGGCCGGCGAGTACGGCCTCATCGGCGACAACATCATGGGATCGGACTTCTCCTTCCACCTGCACATCAAGGAAGGAGCCGGCGCCTTCGTCTGCGGCGAGGAGACCGCCCTCATGGCCTCCATCCAGGGCGAGCGGGGGATGCCTTACCCCCGGCCTCCCTTCCCGGCCAACAAGGGCCTCTGGGGAAAACCCACCAACATCAACAACGTGGAGACCTGGGCCAACGTCCCCAACATCATCCGCAACGGAGGAGCCTGGTATGCCTCCATAGGTACGGAGAAGTCAAAGGGGACCAAGGTTTTCGCCCTGACCGGCAAGGTCAACAACACGGGCCTCGTCGAAGTGCCCATGGGCACAACCCTCAGGGATATAGTCTTCGACATGGGCGGCGGGATCCTGAACAACAGGAAGTTCAAGGCCGTCCAGATCGGGGGCCCCTCGGGCGGATGCCTGGCTGAACAGCACCTCGACCTCCCGGTGGACTACGAGTCCCTCACCGCCGCGGGGGCCATCATGGGTTCCGGCGGCCTGGTGGTCATCGACGAGGACACCTGCATGGTGGACGTCTCAAAATTCTTCCTCGAGTTCACCCAGAGGGAATCCTGCGGCAAATGCGTCCCCTGCCGGGAGGGCACGAAACAGATGCTCCTGATCCTCGACAAGATCTCCTCCGGGAAGGGGCGGATGGAGGACCTCAAGATCCTGGAAGACCTGGCCGTGATGGTCAAAGAGATGTCCCTGTGCGGCCTCGGCCAGACGGCGCCCAACCCGGTCCTTACGACGCTGAGGTATTTCAGGGAGGAATACGAGGCCCATATCAGGGACAAAAAGTGCCCCGCCATGGTCTGCAAGGCTCTCATCTCCTATGTCATCGACCCGGAGAAGTGCCGTAAGTGCGGCCTTTGCGCCAAGAACTGCCCTGTGAATTGCATCGCCGGCGACAGGAACACCCCCTATGTGATAGACCAGGAAAAGTGCATCAAGTGCGGGACATGCCTGGAGGTCTGCCCCTTCCAGGCGGTCTCCAAAGTATAAGAGGCGGGGGGATAGAAGGATGAAAGAGATCACCCTTAC
>JAKPQL010000005.1 GCA_029547045.1 Deltaproteobacteria bacterium
GTCCTCCCCGTGGATGGCCTTGAGCCGTGCCCCCTCCTCGAACATCTTCCTGATCCACGAGGACCTGTCCATGAACTCGAGCATCTTTGCAGCGACCGGCATGGCGACCTCCTCGGCGTTGAATAGATCGGCATGATAGCAGGCATGGCGGAGAATGTACAGATACACTCATGGATCCATTCGCGCAGGTCAGCACGAGCTTTTGGTCCTTGTGAGGTCCCGCGAGTGGTGGTATGTGAGGGGCCATGAAGGGGCCGGCCCCGGTTTTCCCGATACCCGTCAGAAGAGGGAGTTGTCATGGCTGAGAGGATCCGTTCGCCGTTCATCATAGCTGTCCTGCTGGCCGTCATGGTCGCTGCGCTCTACTCGAACACCCTGGACAACAGCGCCACAAACTGGGACGACCCGGTACTGTTCACCAAGAAGATGTACTATGGTTTCACCTGGGACCACGTGAAGGAGGCGCTCACCTTCCGGAGCGGTTCCACCTACCAGCCCCTGCGCGACCTCTCCTACATGGTCGACTTCGGCCTCTGGGGCGACCGTGCGGTGCTCGGCATGCACGTCCAGAGCATTATCCTGTACATACTCATGATCTTCACCTGCTATGCCTTCCTGCGCAGGCTCCTGCGGGTGTTCCACGACGACGAGGACGAGTGTGCCATCTGGGCCGCCCTGGCGAGCGTGCTCTACGCCGTCCACCCCGTGCACGTGGAGAGCGTTGCATGGCTCTTCGCCCGCAAGGAGCCGCTGCTGGGCATCTTCACCTTCCTGTCCCTGTGGGCCTTCCTCAAGGCGAGGCTGGGGTCGTGGCGGTATTACCTCCTGAGCGCCCTGGCGATGGTGCTCGCCATCCTCTCCAAGCCCACGGCTTTGGTGATACCGGGGGTCATGTTCGTCCTGGACATCGCCCTTCAGGCACGGCTGAGGGAGCCCTCGTTCTGGAAAAAACGGCTGGTCCTGTACGTGCCCATCCTCATCGTCGTGATCCCCATGATCGTGCGGCTCGTCGTCATGATGCAGACAGCCGGCGGGGTCAAGCCCTACCATGGCGGCAGTTTCTGGACGAACCTGCTGGCCGTGTCCCAGATCCTCATCAGCTACATCCGGCTCATCGGGTTCAACATCAACTATGCCGCGGACTACCCCATACCGCTGTTCACCGACCCCGGGACCTGGCGGCCGTGGCTCTACGTGGGTCTCAACGTGCTCATCGTCGGCAGCGCCGCGGCGGCGTTCGCGATGAAGCGATATGTCTACAGCTTCTTCGTGGCCTGGTACTATGCCTTCCTGCTGCCCGTCTCCCACATCTTCCCCATCTCCCAGGTCCTGACGGACCGCTATGCCCTCCTGCCGTCCCTGAGCTGGTGCGTCCTGCTGGGGTACCTGCTCTCCAGGCTCTGGCACGTGAAGGTGCGCCTCGGGCCGCTCTCGCCGAACTTCTTCACGGCGCTGGCCGCGGGTTTGTTCGGCTTCATAGGGCTCTTCTACGCCTACATGACCTTCAACCAGAACGACGTGTGGCAGAACAGCCAGACGCTCTGGGAGGACACCCTGGCCAAATATCCGCACTCGAGCCCGGGCAATGTCAACCTGTCTGCCATCTACCTCTCGCAGGGCAGGCCCGCCGATGCCCAGAGACTGGCCATCGAGGCCATCAAGGCGCTGCCGTACGACTACCTGGCCATCAGCAACCTCGCGCTGACCCAGATCATGATGAAGCAGTACGACAACGCCATCAGCAACTACCAGCAGGCCCTGCGGCTCAAGCCCGGCCTGGACGAGGCCCGCATGGGACTGGCGTACGCCTACTGGGAAAAGGGCGACTACACGAGGGCCTATGAGGCCTACAGGGACCTTCACCTGGAGAACAGGACGGGCAGCCCGGCCCACCGGGTCATCATGTACTACCGCCTCGGCTACGCGGCGTGGAAGCTCGGGCTGGACGAGGAGGCGCGAAGGTATCTCGCTGTGGCAGAACCGGGGCTGCGCAGGGACGTGTTCAAGCTGTCAGACCTGGCAGGCGTCTACACCAGCATGAGGGACATGCGCAAGGCCTACGAGCTCTACTCCGACCTCTATGACAGGCTCGAGGAGGGGGAAGCGAAGGACAAGCTGGCAAGGCTGCTCGGGGCGCTCAGGAAGAGACTGGACAGGGACGCAGGGAAGGTCACTTCCCCCTGAGCCGGGGTGATATCATCATGAGGGCGTAGGTGTTCTCCGCCCGGTAGGACTCGAGCACCACGGGGTTCATGCGCCCCTTCATCTCGTCGAGCAGATCCTCGAGGTCGGAGGTGCTCACCGCGAGGAAGGCCGTCTCGTTCATGGGAACGGCGTCCCTGCCTACCACCACAGGTTCTGCGGTCACCGCGCTCAGGTAACCCCGCATGGTGACGTCGTCCTCGTAGACGACCAGGGGTTCGTGCCCGCAGATGCCCTGCATGTAGCTGATCTTCTCGTTCCAGTGGTCCTCCGGGAGCACGAAGGCCAGGCACCACCCGATGAAGAAGACCGTCGCGGCGGCAAGCGTGAACTGTGCCATGACCCTGCCCCTGAAGACGAGGAGGCCGAAGGCCAGGGCTGCGATGACGAAGGCCGCGGCGGCCAGGAGCTGTTCGGGCATTACGGCGGTTCCCCTGAGCATGGGCATGGCCAGGAGCGCCAGTGCAAAGAGGAACACGACGGCGCCCGCCAGCGCCATCATCCAGGTTCCCAGCGCCCTGGCGCGCGGGGATCTTCCCATGCCGTGCGTGAACCACGTACCGATGAGCGGGGCGGCAAAGGGGACCAGGAGCACGGCGTGCTGGGGAGTGATCTTCCACGAGAGCCACAGCATGATCAGCACGATACCGCAGGCGATCCTGAGCGGCAGCAGCCTGCGCCAGGCCTCCTGGTCGGAGGGCCCCCCGCCGAAGGCCAGGGCGGGGATCAGCAGGAAGATCCAGGGCGCGCCGTACGTGAAGGCGGCCAGCAGGCCCCTGAGGAACCCGAGGTGGTCGCCGGCCGACAGGGAACCGGTGGTGATCCCGGGTCCCGCCAGGATGCGGTATCCCGCATAGTAGACGGCCAGTGTGCAGATCACGATGGCGGCACCGGGGGCGAGGTGTATGGAAAAGAGCCTCGACGGAGCCAGGTCGAAGAGGATGAGGAGCAGGGCCGCTGCGACGAAGAAGGTCAGCATGAGGTAGCCGCCGGTCACGGCCGCTCCCGCGGCCAGCAGGTAGGAGGCGATGTACCAGGGCCTGCTCAGCATGCCGAGGTAGACCAGCGAGAACAGGATGAAGGCCGCCGCTGCGAGGGTGACGGGCAGGGCGATGAGGTTGAGCGTGCCGAACAGCGCCGGGTAGCCGAGGCTTGTCATCGTGACCGCCGATGCGGCCACGGCGCTCTTGAGGTCGAAGAGGAGCAGGGTGTAGACGAACACGAGGACGGCGAGTGCACTGCCCAAGACGCAGGATGCGAGGCGCGGCGCCGCGATGTCCCCGGCCGGGATGAGCGAGAGGGCGGCCAGCGTCAGGGGATTCCTGCCCTTGAGGACTTCTCCGTTGAGCAGGGGCAGGTGGCGCTGCCCGTCCTGCATCTCGCTGATGCTCTGGAAGAGCCACACCTCGCTGTCCCTCGGCGGGATGGACAGGTTCAGCGGCAGCAGGAGGGCGAGGCTCGCCGCGCCCACAAGGACAAGGGATACGACGGATCTCCATGATGTCACGAGGCTCGACCTCCCAGTCACCATGAGCGATTACATGAGGCGGGCCGACGGTGTCAAGAGGCGAGATGGGTGAATTCACGGCCCCGGGAGGCCCCGTCATGGGAGGAGTTGACTTCTCGGAGAGGTGCCCGTAGAATTGCCCGCGAGACCTTAAAAGGAAAGGCGTGCATGGCATCCATAGAGGAACTCCTGCGGGACAAGGGCTTCACACGGCCGAAGGTTGCGAGGCGCTCGGACAGCCGGGCCCACGATGAGATACGGCAGGCGCGCATCACCAGGGACTACATCAAGCACGCCCTGGGGTCGTGCCTCATCGAGATCGGCGATACGAGGGTCATCTGCGCCGCCAGCGTCGAGAACAAGGTGCCCCCTCACATCAAGAACACCGGGACCGGCTGGATCACCGCGGAATACGGCATGCTGCCCGCATCCACCAACACCCGCACCGCGCGCGAGTCCTCGAGAGGCAGGACCAAGGGCAGGACCCACGAGATCCAGCGGCTCATCGGGAGGTCCCTGCGCGCCGCGACCTCGCTGGCGGACCTCGGCGAGCGTACCGTGTGGATCGACTGCGACGTCCTCCAGGCCGACGGGGGCACGCGCACCGCGGCCATCACGGGCGCCTACGTGGCGCTCCACGATGCCGTCGGGGCACTGCTGGGCCAGCAGGTCATCGCGAGGAGCCCCCTGCTGGAGCAGGTGGCCGCGGTCTCGGTGGGCATCATCGACGACCAGGTCTTCCTCGACCTGAGCTACGCGGAAGACTCCAACGCGAGCGTGGACATGAACGTCGTCATGACCAGGACCGGCAGGATCATCGATGTGCAGGGCACTGCGGAAAAGGCACCCTTCACCCTCGATCAGCTCATGGAACTCATCGATTACGCCCGCAAGGGCATCAACGAGCTCATGGTCAAGCAGCGCGACGCCCTGGGGATCCCATGAGGATCCTGGCCGCGACGACGAACCGCGGCAAGATCGGCGAGATCACCCGGATCCTCTCCGGCCCGAACATCACGGTCCTCTCCCCGGTGGACCTGAACCTCTTTCTCGATGTCCCGGAGGACGGCACCACCTTTGCCGAGAATGCCGCCACCAAGGCCCTGGCCTGGCATCGGGCGGGCGGCCTGCCGAGTCTTGCGGACGACTCGGGCCTGTGCGTGGACGCCCTCGACGGGAGGCCCGGGGTGCACTCCGCGCGCTTCGCCGGAGCCGGTGCCGGCGACCGCGAGAACTGCGAGCTCCTCCTGCGGCTCATGGAGGGGATCAGGCGTCGCAGCGCCCACTTCGTGTGCGTGGTAGCCCTGGCAGTCTCCGAGGAGACCGTGATCACGGCGACCGGGCAGTGCGAGGGCGTCATCCTCACCGAGCCGAGGGGAGAGAACGGATTCGGCTACGACCCGGTCTTTCTCGACCCGGGCAGCGGAAGGACCTTCGCGGAGCTCAGCGCTGAGGAGAAGAACGCCCTCAGCCACCGCAGGAAGGCGCTCGAGGAGCTCAAGGGGAAGCTCGAGGTGCAGGGGATCATCTGATCCTCCGGCACTGGTTCTTGGTTTTCAGCTGACCTGGCCGAGATGATCAACACCCCCATCCTTTCGGGGGGAGTCGACCAGATCGGCCAGGCTGAACCCCCCATGGCAGGCTGTCGAATAATAATTGATGATATAGTCGTTTGTTCGTTTCAGGGTCGAATGAATCCGTCGGGGTAAAACAGACGTCCACGGTGTGTCCTTTTCATTTTGGCGATTTCATCGATAAAACCTGATGAAATCGCCAAAATGAAAAGGCAAGGGAAAGACATTCACCGCCGACTTCATATCCCGACAACTCTGTGATACGCTCCGGCTCATGCCCTACACCCTCGTAGACCATACCGCGGACATCGGGATGCGGGTGAGCGCGCCCACCGTGGAGGAGCTGTTCGTGGAGGCGGCGCACGCGCTGTGCGACATCATGGGAGGGCTGACGGACCACGGGGAGGATGCCGTCACCGTCCGGGCCGCGGGCATCGACCACGATGAGCTTCTCGTGAGGTGGCTCCATGAGGTGCTGTTCCTGGTGGAGGTCAAGGGGTTCAGGGTCTCGGGCATCACCCTGCAGGACCTCACCGACACGGGCGTCACGGGTATGCTCGCAGGGTCCTTTTCGGGTGCGCCCCTGCTGGCCGAGGTCAAGGCGGTCACCTACCACAATCTCGAGATCGCACGTATTGACAATGCCTGTGTCGCCACCATTATTCTCGACATGTAAAAGGTGATGACATGAGCGGCCTGACCATCAGACGCCTCGACCCTTTCCGCATCGAGATCGCAAGGACCCCTCCCATGCGGACCACCGGCCTCGTCTATGCGAACCGCGCCATCGAGCGCACCCTCGAGCAGGAGAACGCGCTCCAGCAGGTGGCCAACGTGGCGGCCCTGCCGGGCATCGTCGGGCCGTCCATGGCCATGCCCGACATCCACTGGGGCTACGGCTTTCCCATAGGCGGCGTGGCCGCCTTCTCGCGGGACGACGGCGTCATCTCGCCCGGAGGCGTCGGGTACGACATCAACTGCGGGGTGTGCTGCATGCTGACCGGGATGAGGGTCGGCGACGTGACGCCCCGCCTGGACAGGCTCCTGGCATCGCTGTACAACAACGTGCCCGCCGGCGTGGGGTCGAGCAACAAATCCCTCGCGGTCTCGGGCCGGGAATTCGAGCAGGTGCTCGAGCTGGGTGCCCGGTGGGCCGTGAAGAAGGGCTATGCCCCGCCCGGCGACCTGGATGCGCACGAGGACGCCGGGTGCATCGCCGGCGCCGACCCGGACGCCGTCTCGGCCAAGGCCATCGAGCGCGGCCAGCCCCAGCTCGGCACTCTTGGATCGGGGAACCACTTCCTGGAACTGGACGTGGTGGACCTGGTGGCCGACGCAGAGACGGCCCGCGGGTTCGGGCTGTTCGAGGGCCAGGTGGTGGTCCTCGTGCACACGGGGTCCCGGGGGCTGGGACACCAGGTCTGCGACGACCACGTGCACGGGATGGTCTCGGCCGCCTCCCGCCACGGCATCGCCCTGCCGGACCGCCAGCTCGCATGCGCCCCGGTGACGAGCGTTGAAGGCAGGGAATATTTCGGTGCCATGGCCGCCGCAGCCAACTTCGCCTTTGCC
>JAKPQL010000011.1 GCA_029547045.1 Deltaproteobacteria bacterium
ATGCCTTCCTCTTTCGCGTGGTGGACTTCCTCGGCGCGGGCGGGCAACTCGTCCATCGAGCGGCGGTACACCAGATGCACTTCGTCCGCTCCGAGCCGCAGAGCGACTCTGGCGGAGTCCATAGCGACGTTTCCGCCTCCGATTATGGCCACTTTCTTGCCGACCTTTATCGGGGTGTCGTATTCCGGGAACCTGTAGGCCTTCATCAGGTTGGCGCGCGTCAGGAACTCGTTGGCCGAGTACACGCCGTTGAGGTTCTCTCCAGGGATGTTCATGAACGTGGGCAGACCTGCGCCCGTCCCGAGATACACCGCATCGAAGCCCTCGGCGAACAGCTCGTCCACGGTGGAGGTTTTCCCCACCACGAAGGAGGTCTCGATCTTCACGCCCAGCTTCTGCAGGTAATCCACCTCGGCGGCCACGATGGCCTTTGGGAGTCTGAACTCGGGGATGCCGTAGACGAGCACCCCGCCAGGCTTGTGCAGGGCCTCGAAGATGGTGACGTCATACCCGAGCTGGATCAGGTCGCCCGCCACGGTGAGTCCCGACGGGCCTGACCCGACGACGGCGACCTTCTTTCCGGCGGACGCGGCCCTCGGAGGGATGAAGACATCGCCGGTTGAGCGCTCGTAATCCGCAACGAACCGTTCCAGCCTTCCGATGGCCACGGGATCGCCCTTCTTACCGCGCACGCACCGCTGCTCGCACTGCACCTCCTGGGGGCACACCCTGCCGCACACCGCGGGCAGCGCATTGGTCTTCTTGATGTGCCGCGCAGCGCCTATGAAATCACCTTCCGCGACCTTGGCGATGAACCCGGGGATATCCACCTGCACGGGACAGCCCTCCACGCACGCGGGGTTCTTGCACTGGATGCACCTGAGCGCCTCGGTCTTCGCCATCTCCGGGGTGTAGCCCAGCGGCACCTCATCGAAGTTCCGTGCCCTGACCTTGGGGTCCTGCTCCGGCATGGGCTGACGGGGGATCTTGAGCCTGTCTTTCATCTCCATGTTACCTTCCTCCCTTCCCGAGTCTGCAGGAGCAGTAGTGGTCGTAGCACTCCTTCTCTTCGTTGAGGTAGATCCTCTGCCTGTCGATGAGTTCCTTGAAGTTGACCTGATGGCCGTCGAACTCGGGGCCGTCGACGCAGACGAACTGGGTCTTGCCGCCCACGCTCACCCGGCAGGCCCCGCACATGCCCGTGGCGTCCACCATGATGGAGTTCAGGGACACGACGGTCTGCACGTTGTACTTCTTGGTGGTGTCGCACACCGCCCGCATCATGGGCACCGGGCCGATGGCCACCACCATGTCGATCTTCTTGCCCGGCAGGAGGTACTTGTCCTCCAGTGCCTGGCTGACGAACCCCTTGTAGCCGTAGGAGCCGTCGTCGGTGGCCACGATGAACTCATCCGAAACGGCCTTCATCTCGTCCTCCATGATGATGAGGTCCTTGGAGCGGGCGCCGATGATGGAGATGATGTGGTTGCCCGCGTTCTTCATGGCCTGGGTGA
>JAKPQL010000020.1 GCA_029547045.1 Deltaproteobacteria bacterium
TTCCAGGACGCCTATTCCTACGTGGGGGCGACCATAGCGGGTATGGTCTATGGCAGCGCCATGGAACCCGGGGCCATCAGCTCCAACGAACCCCTCATGGCAGCGGCCGAGGAACTCGGGAAAAAGCTCGCGGCCGAAGACTAGCCCCGTGCGCTCCTATCGTACCTGAACACTGGCCCACAGCCTCCTGGTGATGATGTCGGCGGCCTCCTCCACCATCTCCTCGACCACCTCGGCGGCAGGCTTGATCTCGTGGATGATGCCCGAGACCTGGCCTGCGAACCCGCCAACGTAGTCGTCCCTGCCCGCAGCCACGAAACTCCCCATGAGGGCCGACGAGACGAGGACCTGCATGGGGAAGGGCAGCGGATCGAGGCCAGATTCGTTCCAGAGGTCGTGGAAACGGCTGTAGCTCGTCCGGGAGGTCTTGCCCGTGATGGCATAGCTCACCCGGGTGTCCTCGTCGCTTGACGAGACGATCCGCTGCTTGTTCACCGGCAGTGCACCCCCTTCGACAGTAGCCAGGAACCGGGTGCCCACCCAGACGCCCACGCACCCCATGGCCAGAGCCGCTGCCAGCCCCCTGCCGTCGCCGATGCCGCCGGCTGCCAGGACCGGGATATCGCCCGCTGCATCGAGTACCCCCGGCAGCAGGGCCATGGTGCCTACCCTGCCCGTGTGCCCCCCGCCTTCGAAGCCTTGGGCAACCAGCAGGTCCAGGCCTGTGGCAGCCATGCGCCTCGCATTCTTCACGTTGCCCGTAATCCCGAGCACCTTGATGCCTTTGGCATGGGCGTCCGCCGTCATGAATCCCGGGTTACCGAGCCCGGCGCAGAAGAGCGGGATCCTTTCCTCGATGCACACCTTCACGGCGTCCAGGGGGCGCATGGTGGTGGTGTTGAGCCTCACCGTGAGGTCCGCATCGGGTAACCCAAGTTCGCACCTCACCTTCTCGATCCATTCCTGGTACGGTTTGGGAAGGGTCGCCAGCGCTGCACCCAGCGGAACTTCGGTGACGGTGCCGTAATCGACGGGTTTGCCTTCCACCACGTTCCTGGGCAGGAGCAGGTCCACCCCGAAGGGTCTGCCGGTCTTCGACCTTATCTCGCGGATCGCCTGCCGCAGTTCGTCCACGGTGAAGCCGCTGCCGCCGAGCACGCCGAGGCCTCCCGCCTCGGACACGGCCACCACGAGATCGACCGGTGAGCCTGCCTGCTCACCGATGAGCACCGGTCCCATGCCGGCGCACACGATGGGGTAGTCGATGCCCAGCATGTCGCACAGCCTGGTCCTGAGGATCCTCTTTCCCATCGAACCTCCCCGTTCAACACGATATGTAAGCGATGTCTTGCCTCAATTACAAGGTCACATTACAGGATCACGCCCTTAATGCATACTGGGGCATGCTCCGACCCGTCAATGAGATCTCTTTCAGTGCCATATCCCCATGACCGTATCACTGCCTGGGATCACCCCTGTCG
>JAKPQL010000027.1 GCA_029547045.1 Deltaproteobacteria bacterium
TTGCCTACGGAGGCCTGTATCCCTCCATCGGCATGAGCTTCTGGGAGGAGACCTCCAGGATTCTGAAGGCCAACCTGATCGCCTTCATCATCGTGATCCTCATCAGCTTTGTCACGCGTACATCCGTGCAGTATTCCAGGCCCGTCATCGTGATCGCCTTCTTGCTCTCCATCCTGATCCTGCCGGTGGTTCGCGCCCTCATGCGCTCCTGCTTGCAAAAGGCCGGGCTGTGGTCCAAGGAGGTCGTGCTGATCGGGTCGGAAAAGCCGGTGAGGCAGGTCGTCTGCAATTTGAAGAAACACCCGGATTTCGGGCTCGCGCCGACCGGGATCTTCCTGGACAAACCCGAGGGTGTGAGCGAGGTCGGCGGTGTGAGGGTCCTGGGAGCGATCGAGGAGCTGCCGTCCCAGACGCGCTCCGACGAGGTCATCGTGGCCATGCCCGAGCTCACGGGCGCGGCCCTGGTCGAAGTCGTGGAGCAGGCCACGCGCATCGCCCCGGTGGTGCACGTGGTGCCCGACCTGTACGGCCTGATCTCCCTGGGCGTGCAGACCCATGACCTGGACGGGCTGCTGCTGCTCGAGATGGAGGACCGGCTCGCGCGCAGGCGCAACCGGGCCATGAAACGCGTTTTCGACGTCCTGGCATCCATGACGGCCCTGACCCTGCTCGCACCCGTCTTCCTGATCGTCATAGCCCTGATCAAGACGGGATCCAAGGGGCCGGCCTTTTTCGGCCACACCCGCATCGGCAGGGGCGGCAGGCAATTCAAGTGTTTTAAATTCCGCACCATGGTGGTCAACGCCCAGGCCGTGCTGGAGGAACTGCTGGCCAACGACGAGGAGGCCCGCGCCGAATGGGAAAAGGACTTCAAGCTTAAAAAAGACCCGCGCATCACCCGTGTCGGGAACTTCCTGAGGCGCACCAGCCTGGACGAGCTGCCGCAGCTCTACAACGTCCTCAAGGGCGAGATGAGTCTGGTGGGCCCACGGCCCATCATCAGCGACGAGGTGCCCAGATACGGCGAAAAGGCGCGCTACTTTTTCAAGGTCACGCCCGGCATCACCGGGCTGTGGCAGGTCTCGGGCCGCAACGATCTGACCTATGACGAGCGCGTGATGCTGGACGAGTACTACGCCAAGAACTGGTCCATATGGCTCGATATCGAGATCATCATCCGCACCTTCGGGGCGGTGTTCAAAAGGCAAGGTGCGTACTGAAGGGCATGGTAAGCGAAGACCGGCACGCCTTTTCGACCGCCCTGCTCGTCGTCCTGGCGTCCGTCCTCGCCTTGGCGCCGTCCTGGATCAACTACGACATCATCGCCAATGACGGCGCCTTCCAGTATATCCCCGTGGCCGAGCTCTTCCTTCAGGGACGGTTCCGGGATGCCCTGCTGACACCGCAGCTGCCGCTCTTTCCGCTGGCGATCGCCGGGATGAGCTTCATCACCGGGCTGGACCCCGAGCTGTCCGGCCGTCTGGTCGCGGCGCTGGCCTTCA
>JAKPQL010000037.1 GCA_029547045.1 Deltaproteobacteria bacterium
ACGCCCAGGTTGTGCTGGGCGTACGGGTCCTTCTTGTTCGCCGCCTTGAAGAACCACGACAGGGCCTCGGCGTTGTCCTGCTTCACGCCGTAGCCCTTGTGGTACAGCATGCCCAGGAAGATCTGCGCCTGGGAATCCCCCCGCTCGGCGTGGGTGCGGCACAGGGCGGCCGCCTTGACGTAGTCCCCGCTCTCATACGCCAGTCGTACGTCTTCCGGGATGCCCGCCCATGCGGCAGTGGAGAAGAGGACGAGGACAGTCAGAAGACAGATCACCCGGGGAACCGGTCTGTGATGTCGCATACCCGATAACCTCCTTCATGCCAAGGATGAAGCGTCCATGATACCACGGAATATAAGGAAAATCCAGCAGGTTGTCCGTTTCTCGGGCTGCGGAGCCTACGTGCGCATGGTCTTCTCCAGCAGAATCATGGCGTCCGACTCCCGCACGTAGACCGGGAGCACGTCCTTCGGGTACGCCTCGGGGGGCACGGTCAGGGCGATCCCGGCGAGCACCGAGGCCCTGGGGTTCCACAGGTGGGTGGCGGCCTCGTGGTAGAGCCTCCCCAGCCCCCGGATGAACACCTCCCGGTACAGGGCGCACCCGCTTCCCGTAAAGAGGGTCTCGTCCTTGACCATGTCCACGACCCGCTCCGGCTTCAGGTGCGCCGCGTCGGTGAAGCGCGAGCCGTGCTCGTCGTAGCGGGCGCAGAAGACCTCTCCCTTGCGGGCGTCTAAGACGGGCAGGACCGGTATCGGCGAGGGGAGGGCGCCCTGGGCCAGGGTGTCCAGGGTGGACACCCCGAGCAGCGGGCACGACAGTGCGTCCGAGAGCCCCCGTGCCGTGGCGATGCCGATCCTGATGCCCGTGAACGAGCCTGGCCCGGTACCCACGGCGATGAGGTCGATGCGGTTCTTGTCCGTGGATGCCCTGGCGAGCACCTCGTCGATGACGGGGAGCACCATGCCCGCATGGCCGGCCTTCGTCTGCTGGTTGATCTCGCAGACGGTCTCGCCGTCACGCACGAGCGCCACGGAGAGGCAGCTCGTGGAGGTGTCCAGGGCCAGGACCTGCATGGATGATCACCCTTTGAAGATGCGCACGATGTCGTTGTAGAAGGCGAAGAGCATGAGCATGATGAGGATGAAGAGCCCGATCTGCTGGGCCACCTCCCGGGGCTTGCCCTCCACGGGCCTGCCCGTGATGCCCTCGATGGCGAAGAGCAGGAGATGGCCGCCGTCCAGGACCGGGATGGGCAGCAGGTTGATGATGGCCAGGTTGATGCTGATGAAGGCGATGAGCGACACGAAGGGCAGCAGGCCCGCCTTGAAGGTCTGGCCCGAGACCTGGGCGATGAGGATGGGGCCGCCCAGGCTCTCCTTGACGCTGATGGATCCTTTGATCATCTTGGAAAACGCGATGCCCGTGAGCTCCACGATGCGGTAGCACTGGGCAAACCCGTACCCGATGCCCGCGATGGGCCCGTATCGTCTGAAGGCGGTCTTGTCGCCCGCGGTGATACCGATCATGGGGCGTTTGATCTCCTCGCCGAAGAGGTTCTTGCCCGTGTTCATGACCGGCGTCACGTGGACCACGAACACCTTGCCCTCGCGCAGGACTTCGATTTCCACGGTGGTCTTGGCCCCTGTGTCCAGGAGGATCCGCGACACGTCGTCCCACCCCTGAACCTGCTGAGCGCCGATGGTCTGTATCCGGTCGCCCGCCAGAAGGCCGGCCGTTTCGGCCGGGGAGCCCTTCTGGACCTCGCCGATCACCGGCAGGAGGTAGGGGACCCCTGTCCAGGCCACCACGGTGTAGATGAACACGGCGAGTACGAAGTTGAAAAACGGCCCCGCGAAGACGATGGCCGCCTTCACGGGGAGCGTCTTGTGCGCGAAGGACCGCTTCGGGTCGATATGGGAGAGCTGGTCCTTGTCGTCAGGGTCCTCTCCCAGCATCTTCACGTAGCCGCCCAGGGGAAAGGCCGCCACCTGGTACTGGGTCTCGCCGAAGCGCTTCCTGATGAGCGCGGGACCGAACCCCAGGGAGAACTTCAGCACGCCCACCCCGCTGGCCTTGGCCATGAGGAAGTGCCCCAGTTCGTGGAAGAAGATCAGCACACCAAGTACGATGATGAATGCCAGGATTGTTATCATGGAAGCAGTGCCTCTGCAGTCTTTCTTGCGTCCCTGTCGAGCGCAGTGAGATCTTCGGGAGTTTCTACCGCGAATGCGTACAGTCTGTCCATGGTCTTTTTCACCACCTCGACGATCTCGTCGAAGCGGATCCTGCCTGCCAGGAAGGCGCCCACCGCCACCTCGTCGGCGGCGTTCATGACGCAGGGCAGCACCGAGGGCCGCTCCATGGCGCACCGGGCCACGGACAGGGCCGGGAACTTCCCCTCGTCCGGGGGCAGGAATTCGAGCGTCAGCGCGCGGTCGAGCGGCAGCGGATCCAGGGCGAGCGCGCGGCGCTCGGGCCAGGAAAGGGCGTACGCGATGGCCATGCGCATGTCGGGCAGGCTGAGCTGGGCCTTGACGCTCCTGTCCTGGAACTCCACCATGGAGTGCACGATGCTCTGGGGGTGGACCGCCACCGTAATGGCGTCCATGCCCACGCCGAAGAGCCAGCAGGCCTCGATCATCTCCAGGCCCTTGTTCATGAGCGTGGCCGAGTCGACGGTGATGCGCCTGCCCATGGACCAGGTGGGGTGGGCGAGCGCCTCCTCGGGGGTGATGGAGGCGAAGGTCTCTTTCGGCCTGTCCCGGAAGGGGCCGCCCGAGGCGGTGAGGATGATGCGGCGCACTGCGGCGCGGTCCTCGCCCTGCAGGCACTGGAAAACGGCCGAGTGCTCCGAGTCCACCGGGATCACGCGTGCGCCCCGCTCTTCGGCCTCCCGGGTGAGGAAGGCCCCGCCGATGACCAGCGACTCCTTGTTGGCGAGCGCCAGGCAGGCGCCGCTGCGCACGGCTTGCAGAGAAGGGAGAAATCCCGCGGCGCCGGTGATGCCGTTCACCACGATGTCGGGCCCGCTCCTGCGGACCACCTCGCAGGCAGCGTCCCGGCCGGTGATGACATCCTCCCCCGGCGGGACCGGGGATGCGGGAGAGGAGAGCCCGGTGATGCTGACCCCGAACTCGCGGGCCTGACCGAGGAGGGCTTCGGTGTTGGATCCGGCCGCCAGGCCCACCACGCGGAACTCGTCGGGCCGCATGCGCAGCACGTCGAGGGTGGACAGACCGATGGAGCCCGTTGACCCGAGGACCGCGACCCTCTTCATCGCATCGCGACCAGGAGGATGCAGTAGAGCAGGCACCCCACGGGGATGATGCCGTCCAGGCGGTCCAGCATGCCGCCGTGGCCCGGGATGAGATTGCCCATGTCCTTGATCTGGAGGTCGCGCTTGAAGAGCGAGGCCGTGAGGTCGCCCGCCAGGTCCAGCACGCCGATGGAGGCCGCCAGGACGGCCAGCAGCCAGAGCGGATACGTCCCGGTGAGCGGGTCGACATGCCAGGTGCTCGTCACGGCGTCGTAGATCCGGTAGACCGCGTACCCGAGGAGCACGGCCGCGCAGATGCCGCCCGCGAACCCCTCCCAGGTCTTCTTGGGGCTGAGCCTCGGGGCGAGCCTGTGCCTGCCGAGGTTCTTGCCCACGTAGTAGGCGCCGCTGTCAGCGCCGAACACGCACACGAGGCCGAAGATCATCCAGAACCTGCCGTCGACACCCACCCGCAGGAGGACCCAGAACCCGATGAGCGCCATGGGGTAGATGAGACCGGCAATGCTGTAGACCAGGTCTTTGGCCGTTGCCAGGCCCTTCTCGAAGAGGAAGAGGGAGCCGATCATGAGGGCAACGCTCGCCACCCCCAGGATGAAGAAGCAGGAGGCGGCGTCGGCGCGGTAGGCGAAGTACATGAACGGTACCGAGGCTGCCATGGAGACCCAGCCCAGGGCCCGGGCCGAAGGACTCAGCGCCGCCCTGAAGAGCTCGAACATGCACACGGGCACCACGATCGCGGCGAGCAGGGCGAGCACCCACGACGGCCCGAACACGGCGGGCACGGCCAGCACCACGATGAGGATGAGCGCGCCGAAGATCCGCGTCACGGCCGGCCTCCCCCCACCTGCTCGCCGGTCATGCCGAAGCGGCGCTGCCGGGAGCCGAACCACGCGATGGCCTCGTCCAGGGTGGCTGAGTCGAAGTCGGGCCAGAGGGTGGGCGTGAAGTAGAGCTCGGTGTAAGCCAGCTGCCACAGGAGGAAATTGCTGATGCGCCATTCCCCGCCCGTGCGGACCAGGAGGTCCGGGTCGGGCATGAAGGAGGTGTCGAGCCGGGTGGAAAAGGACTGCTCCGTGACATCGTCCGGGCTCACCCCGTTCTGCATGAGGCCCTTGACGGCGCGCACGATCTCGTCCCGGCCCCCGTAGTTGAGCGCGATGGCCAGGTGCAGGTCGGTGTTGTCTTTTGTCTCGTCCAGGGTGCGCCGGATGGTGTCCTGGAGGCGCAGGGAGAAGCGCGACAGGTCGCCGATGACGTGGATGCAGATGCCGCTCTGCCGCAGGCGGTCGACCTCCTCGGCGATGAACCGCTCCATGAGGCTGAACAGGCCCTCCACCTCTTCCCTGGGGCGATTCCAGTTCTCGGACGAGAAGGCGTACAGGGTGAGGTACTTGATGGAGCGGGCCTTGGCGTCCTCCACGATCCTCTTCGCCGCCCGGGCGCCCATCTCGTGGCCCTTGAGCCGGGGAAGACCCTGTCTCTGCGCCCACCTGCCGTTTCCGTCCATGATGATGGCGAGGTGGTTGATCCTGCTCTGCATGGATCATTGTGTTAACACAGGGGGGGTGGGGGGTCAACAGAGCAGAGGGCGGGTTCCTTCCACTAAGGACATGGGCCAGGGCACTGGCAATACGGGCACGTGAAAGAATAGGGTACCGTCGCAGAATTCCCCGAAAGGTCGTACACGGTGAGGTCTCCGCTGTACGTGCTGCCGGGCGCGAGCCCGCTCGAATTGAGGACGGAAACCGACCAGGATGTGCAGCTGGGGTCAGAGGATTCCCGTATGCAGGACCTGCCGTCCGAGTGCCACAACCCGCAGTCGAGATCCTCTCCCTGGGGCAGGAGGAGATAGGATCCCACAGGCCCGCACACGGTGCCGGCATACGACATGGTGTACTGGGCAGTGCAGTAGCAGAACGCGTCCGGGTCGCAGTGTCCCCAGGTCTGCGCGCAGCCTGCGGATGTCAGGCTTATGGAGAGCCCCTCGCTGGAGGTGCCCGTGGTGAAGGACCATACCGGCCCGCCGGAGAGCGTGGGGGGCAGGAGGTTGCACATGCTGTGCGTGGCGATGACCTGCCAGTAGTAGGTCGTGTTGGTGTTCAGCGCAGGAGGGGTATAGGAGGGCACCGTGACCTCGGCCGCCTTGGGCGGCGGGTACGCGGTGCCGAAGTACACGTGGTAGATGTCGGTGTGCAGGGTAGCTGCCCAGGCCAGGGCTGTGCTCGTGGAGACGCCGGTGGCCCCGTCGGCCGGGGAGGGCCCTGAAGGCGTTCCTGGGCTGGCCGGGGCAATGACCGTGATGGAGGTCTGCTGGCATTGCTGGGTGAACACCGCGTCCGTCACGCAGATGTCGAAGGTGTACAGCCCCTCGGGAGAGGAAGTCGTGCCCTCCACAAGCCCGCCGGCATTCACGTAGATGCCCAGGGGCGGGAATCCCCCCATGGTGCCGAGGTTGAAGGTGTAGGGGTAGCCGGCACCACCCGACACCGGATCGATCTGATAGCTGAAGTATTCGCACCGCTCGACGAACCCCAGGTGTGGGGGCAGCACAAAGGTGATGGGCGGGCCGGCAGGCGGCGGCATCTCTGTCGGGGTCGAGGTTGCCTGGATCGATGCCGCCGATTCCCCGGACGGGAACACCGAGGTGAGGACGAAGTAGTAGGCTGTCCCATTCGTCAGCCCCGGCAGGGTGTAGGGGGAGTTCGCATGGGTAATCTTGGTGCCGTTGGCCGTGGTCACGCCCGCCGTTGAGGACCAGTAGATGTTGTAGGAGGTTGCCCCCGTCACCGCCGTCCAGGCGATGGTGAGCTGGCCGTTGCCCGGAGTGAAGACGATCCCGGTCGGGGGCACCGGGCCCGTGGGCCTGCAGCTCACCTGAGCAGATGGGGCCGACTCACCGTCATGGTTCACCGCGGTCACGACGTAGTAGTAGGTCGTCCCGTTCGTCAGCCCCGTATGCGCGTAGGGGCTGGTCACGCCCGTGATGGCGGTGCCGCTGGCCGGGGTCACGCCGGTCGTGGTGGACCAGTAGATGGTATACGAGTTCGCGCCCTGCACCGCATTCCAGGTAATGGTAGCCCTGCGGTTCCCCGCCCTGGCCGTGACCCCGGTGGGGGGCTGCAGAGGGCTCGCAAGGGGCACTGCGGTCACCTGGGCCGATGGGGGCGATTCGCCGGCGGCGGATACTGCGGTCACCACGTAGTAGTAGGGCGTCCCGTTGTTCAGGCCTGCATGGGTGTAGGGCGAGGTCGCACCGGGTATCCTGGTGCCGCTGGCCGGGGTCACGCCCGGTGTGGTGGACCAGTAGATGTCGTAGGATGAAGCGGCAGGATCCACAGTCCAGGTGATGGTGACATGGCCGTTTCCCGCTGCGGCGGTAACGCCCGAGGGGGCTGCCGGGACGCTGTCATTGGAGGGCGTCCCGCTCCCGCCTCCTCCACCGCAGGAAACCAGCAGGGTGGTGATCGCCGCGAGTGTCAGCAGCCTCTTCATGGTTTCCATGGTGGCGCCCCTTTCCTGGTTGCTGAATATATTGTTCGGTTCCCGGGCATCATGCCTTAATTGCATATATACACAAAACCCGGACCACTCGGAAGGTCCCGGGTGCCAGGGAGGCCATGGATACCGTGTCACGATGCAGTGCGGGATGCATCAGCGCATCGATCCCTGAACGGGTTCTTCTCTCATTGAACCCGGCATGATCGATCAGCAGCCCCATATGCCGGGAAGATCCTCCGCATGGTCCATGAGCAGATGCATATAGACCGTTTCCAGCTCGATCATCTCCGTGTCCCTCTTGCGGAGCCATTCGGAAAGCCATCCGAACCGGATGGCGATGATCATCTCCACCAGGACCCTCCAGCTCGCGTCCGACAGCACCCGTGCCGCCCTCAGGTGACGGATGAACTCCATCACCATGGCCCCATCCAGGTTGTCCGGCGACTCCATGCCCAGGCACCCGATGAGGAGCGCCGCATCGTAGCATTCAGGCTTGGTGCCGGAGAACTCCCAGTCGATGACTCCCCGGATGCCGGTCTTGGACCAGATCACGTTCAGGGGGTGGAAATCCCCGTGACAGAAGGCCGCGGGGAGGGAGTCGTGGACGGGCGCCAGGCGTTCCCTGAGAAAGGCCGTGACCGGAGCGAGCCTCTCATGCAGCAGGGGCTCCCTTTTCTCCATGGTCCCGGTGAGCGCATCCAGGTAGTCCAGGATGGAAAATACCGGCGTCGAAAGCTCCTCCGGCAGGGTTTGCGAAGCTTCCCGGAGGCGTATGAGAAAGTCCGCCATGGTTTCGCCCCGCCACCCGTCAAGCGCATACCGGGTACGGTCCAGCGGGGCCCCTGGAACATACGGCGATGCCTGCCAGAACCGGCCCTCGATGGAAGGGATGTGCCTGCCGTCCGTTGTCCGCTTATATGGATGAACGTAGGGAAGGCCCTGGCGGGCGAGGAAGTCGAGCCGGTCGATGACGGCCTGCTTGTGTCCGAGGTCCTGCCTCCGGATGCTCTCCAGCAGAACCGGCTGTCGGCCGGCGCCCCCCACCACGCACCGGAACTCGCTCCGCTCGGGGCTGCCGCTGATGGCCAGGTCGTGGCGGATGACAGCCGCATCCAGGCCCCACAGGGCGGCTGCACGGAGGGCTTCTTCTTCCATTAAGGTGGAGTTCCTGGTGTCCATCTACCCTTCCGTGGTCATGGTCAGGGCCCTTCACCCCCCCGGGGCCCTCAGAGCCCCTTCTTCTCGAACCAGACGAAGAGCGAGATGGTTCCGGCCCAGAGCACCGGGATGATGACCCATTGCGATATCCCCAGCGCCTCCGGCAGGCCGATCTTGCCGAAGTCCTTCCACGCGAGCACCGTGGATTTGAAGAAGGGATAGAGCTCCGCGTACAGGGCCGCGCCCGCGAGCATGCCGGCAATGGCGAAGACCGCGTGCCACCGCCCTTCACCCAGGGCACCCAGCGACGTGCCCGGGCAGAACCCCATGATGGCCCAGCCGCACCCGAACAGGGCGCCACCCACCACCACGCCGCCCAGGTTCATGGCCTTGTGGCTTAGGGCGATGACCCCGGCGCCCGAGAGCAGGGCTATCCCCACCATGCCCACGAGGATGCTCGAGAGCATGAACTTGAAGATGGTCATATCCCTGATCAGCAGGGCGCCGACCTGCTTCTCGAAGCGCAGGACCCGGCCCTTCTGCAGGAGGAACCCGAACACGAACCCGGTGAGAAGACCCAGCAACTGATCCATGCTCATGACGACCTCCTTCCGTACACGACGGAGGCAACGACGACGCCCACGCCGAAGAACATGGCCAGGGCCACGAAGGCGCTCACCGAGAGCTGCATCATGCCGCTCAGGCCGTGTCCGCTGGGGCAGCCGTCGGCCATGCGGGCGCCCACCATGGCGACGATGCCGCCCAGGAAGGCCCCGACGGCCCGTTTCCCGACTGATGGACCGAAGCGGTCCTTCCAGATGGGCGGGACGCCTTCCGGCTTGAAACTCCTGTCCGTTGCGGAAGAGACCAGTGCCCCCAGGAGGATGCCGATGACGAGCATGAACTGCCAGTCCACGCGGACCTTCTCCTTGACGAAGTACTCGTTCGCCGCCACCCGGTCCGGGGCCACGGTCCGCTCCAGGATGCCGGCGGCCCGGACAAAGGTGGTGGACGCGCCGAGGTAGCTGGTCTTGCCCATCCACGTCGTGGTGGCATACACCGATACGATGGCCAGCACCCCCACCAGGGCCCCCGCGAGGTACGGACTCCACCCGCCATCACCTGTCTTCGGCTCCATGCGATTCCCTCCTTTCTCCATGGAGTACGTTCTGTTTGGGGTTATCCGGAGACGATTCGTGATCGGTTCGCAGGCATCTTTCTCCCTTACATATAATAGGACGCTCCGTATTTCGGGCAAGGGGGGTGATCTGGATTTCCCGTGGGGCCGGGCGCATGCCCTCCGGCCGTGACGGACATCCACTCCTCCCGCGGGCATGAGGTTGTCTCTCCAGGGGAAGGAAGGAATGGCGCCTTCGATTTTCTGCGCATGCTGTGATAATCACGTCCGATTTCCTGGCAAACAGGCCCCGGTGAGACAGTCTGAAAAAACTTTCCCCACCCCCTATTTGATCCTTGACTTTTGCTTTTGCATTACGCTACACAGGCTTGGTGCGCATTCTATGGGTGCGCCCGGAGGGCTGGAGTAGCTCAATCGGTAGAGCAGCTGATTCGTAATCAGCAGGTTGCGGGTTCGAGTCCCATCTCCAGCTTCAGGAGACGAAATTTTCGGGAGGGGTTCCCGAGCGGCCAAAGGGAGCAGACTGTAAATCTGCCGGCGAAGCCTACGGAGGTTCGAATCCTCCCC
>JAKPQL010000055.1 GCA_029547045.1 Deltaproteobacteria bacterium
GTCCACCACCTCCACCGATTGCAGGGGCTCGATCCAGGCCCTGGTCCAGGCGAGGTTGTCCCGGTCCATGATCCAGTCCATCTGGTACTTCAGGGCCTGCGCGTTGAAGGGGGTGCCGTCGTGGAAGCGCACGTCCTTCCGCAGCCTCATGAAGACCGTGAGGTCATCCTCGAATTTCCATGACTCTGCGAGCCAGGGCACGGTGGGTCTGTGGCGTCCGTCCAGGTTGATGAGCTTCTCGTACACGTAGCTCATGGTGATCCAGTCCAGGACCGGGAAGTGGTGCGGGTTCATCAGGCCCACGTACACCGGCGAGGCAGCCCTCAGGACACCTCCCCTGACCGGCTTCGAGGGGGAGTACGAGGGCCCCCATTCCATCCACCCGGGCCTGGTCGTCTCCTGGGACCAGGCCGCCTGCGCCACGAAGACGAAGGCCGTGAGCATGCACAGCACCCCGAGCGACATCTTCACGGATCGTTTCGCTCTCGTTCTCATGTCAACCTCCCTTGGTATCACAGTGGAGCAGGTGGCAGGCGGCCATGTGGCCGGTGCCACCCGTCTCCTTCAGTTCCGGCCTGCTCTCCAGGCAGACCTCCATGGCGAAGGGGCACCGGGGATGGAAGGCGCACCCCTTTGGCGCCCCGAGGAGTCCCGGGACCTCGCCGGTGATGAGGGAGTGGTCCCTCGCTCGCTCCAGGACCGGGTCCGGCACGGGCACGGCCTGGAGCAGGGCCCGCGTGTAGGGGTGCACGGGGCTGCGGTAGAGGTCTGCCCGGGGCGCCACCTCCACGATCCTTCCCAGGTACATCACGGCCACCCGGCTGCTGATGTGCCGCACCACGGCCAGGTCGTGGGCGATGAACAGGTAGGCCAGGCCGAGACGGTCCTGCAGGTCCTCCAGCAGGTTGATGATCTGGGCCTGGATGGACACGTCCAGGGCGGAGACCGGTTCGTCGCAGACGATGAAGCGTGGCTGCAGCGCCAGCGCCCGGGCGATACCGATGCGTTGACGCTGCCCCCCGCTGAACTCGTGGGGGTAGCGGCCGGCCATGGCCGGGCCGAGGCCCACCATCTCGAGGAGCGAAGCGACACGCTCCGCATACTCGCCCCTTCCCGAGACGACACGGTGGATGAGCAGCGGCTCACCCACGATGTCGCCCACCCTCATCCGCGGGTTGAGTGACCCGAAGGGGTCCTGGTAGATGATCTGCATGTGCCGGGCGAGCCTGCGGCGCTCCTGCTTGGGGAGCCCGGTGACGTCGCGGCCCTCGAATACTATCCTGCCGGACGTGGGCTGCTCCAACTGGAGCAGGGTCCTGCCCGTGGTGGTCTTGCCGCAGCCGCTCTCGCCCACAAGGCCGAGGGTCTCCCCCTCGTCTATGGCGAAGCTCACGTCGTCCACGGCCCTGAGCTCGCCGATCCGGCGCCTCACCAGGCCGCCTGTGTACAGGGGAAAGTGCTTGCTCAGTCCCTGCACGACGAGGAGTCCGGAGCCGCTCATGCCGCACCCCCCAGCCAGCACGCCGCCTCGTGGGCGTCACCCACGGGCGCGAGCTGAGGGGTCTCGTTCCTGCACCGCTCCATGGCAAGGGGGCACCGTGGATGGAAGGCGCACCCCCCGGGCAGGCGCGCCAGGTCCGGGGGCTGGCCCTCGATGGGCTTGAGCCGCTGCCTCAGGTCCTGGTCCAGCCGGGGAACCGATTCCAGGAGCCCCCTGGTGTAGGGGTGAGCTGGCGTCCGGTAGAGGTCCAGGGTCCGCGCCTGCTCCACGACCCTGCCCGCGTACATGACCATGACCCGATCCGCGTAACGGGCCACCACGCCCAGGTTGTGGGTGATGAGGATGAGCGCCGTGCCGTGGTCGAGGGTAAGCTGCTTCATGAGATCCAGGAGTTCGGCCTGGATGGTGACGTCCAGGGCCGTGGTGGGCTCGTCCGCGATGATGAGCCGAGGGTTGCAGGAGAGCCCCATGGCGATCACGACCCGCTGCCGCATGCCGCCGGAGAACTGGTGCGGGTACGCGTGCACCCGGGCCGCCGCGTCCGGAATACGCGCCATCTTCAAGAGACCGATGCACTCCCGCATGGCCTCGGTACGACTCACACCCCGGTGGATCATGAGGGGCTCCATGACCTGGTACCCCACGCTCAGCACCGGATTCAGGGAGGTCATGGGCTCCTGGAAGATCATGGCCATGGTGTTCCCCCTGATGCTGCAGAGCTCCTCGTCGCCAAGCTCCAGCAGGTCCTGGCCCTGGAAGAGGACCCGGCCACTGGAGACAACCAGGGGCGGGCTCGGAATGAGCCGAAGGAGCGACAGGGCGCTCACGGTCTTGCCGCACCCGCTCTCTCCCACGATGCCCAGGGTCTCCCCCTCGTCGAGGTCGTAGGAGATGTTGTCCACGGCCTTCACGATGCCGTGGCCCGCCATCAGGTGGGCGCTCAGGTTGCGCACTTCGAGCAGCACGGCCCGCTTCCTCACCCCGGCCCCGGACCTTCCGCGCGCAGGCGCGGGTCGAGGGCGTCCCTGAGGCCGTCTCCCAGGAAGTTGAACGCGAGGACCGCCAGGGTGATCATGAGCCCAGGCGCTATGGAGAAGAGCGGTGCCACCTCCAGGTAGGAGTAGCCCACCCTCAGCTCACTGCCCCAGCTCGGCGTGGGCGGCTGCACACCGATTCCCAGGAAGGACACGGTGCTCTCCAGCATGATGTTGCCGCCCAGCGCAAGGGTGACGGTGACGATGATGGGCGCCGTGACGTTGGGCAGGAGATGCCGGAACATGATACGCAGACCCGAGGCGCCCAGGGCCCGGGCCGCCTCCACGTACGCCAGTTCACGCACCAGCATGACCTGGCCCCTAACGATCCGGGCAAACCCGGTCCACGCCAGCACGGTGATGGAGATCACCACGCTCGTCACCCCCGGCCCCAGGGCCGCCACGATGGCCAGGGCCATGACCAGGGCCGGCATGCACATGAAGGTGTCGGTGAGCCGCATGATCGCCATGTCCCAGACACCGCCCTTGTACCCCGCAACAAGACCCAGCAGCACGCCGATCGTAGCCGAAAAGATCGTGGAGGCGGCACCCATGGCCAGGGTGACCCGGGAACCGTAGATCACCCGGGAGAGCAGATCCCTGCCCACGTCGTCCGTGCCCAGGAGGTGGCTTTTCGATGGTCCCTCCAGGACGTGGTAGAGGTCCTGCTCGTTGGGGTCGCAGGGCGCGAGCAGCGGGGCGAACGCGGCCATGCAGACCAGCGCGCCGATGAGCACCATGCCCGCCAGGGCGATGCGGTGCCTGAGGAGGGTGCCCCATGCCCCTGAGGGGCTCCTCATCGATGCACCCTCACGCGCGGGTCCAGGGCACCGTAGAGGAGGTCCACCGCCAGGTTCACGGCCAGGATGTTCAGCGCCACCATGATGAGCGTGGCCTGGATCACCGGGAAGTCGTTGCAGAAGATGGCGTTCACTCCCATGCGGCCGAGGCCCGGGATGGCGAACATGTACTCCACGATGAAGGAGCCCGCCACCACGTATCCCCAGGCGAGCCCGGTGATGGTGACCACGGGGATCATGGCTGGCCGCATGGCGTGGGTCAGAATGACGGCCTTCTCCCGCAGGCCCTTGGCCCGGGCGGTGCGGATGAAGTCCTGGCCCAGGACCTCCAGCAGGCTGGAGCGCACGAATCTGCTGAGCAGGCCCGCGCCTTGGGTTCCCATGATGAAGGTTGGCATGGCCACGGACATGAGGTTGCCCAGGGGGTCCTCGGCAAACGGCACGTAGCCGGACGGGGGGAACACGTGCACGAGCACGGAGAAGAGGTAGATCAGGACGATGCCCTCCCAGAACACCGGGATGGACACCCCCATGATGGCGCCCGTGGTGCACGTGAGGTCCAGCCACGAGTTGCGCTTCAGGGCCGACGCGATGCCGCAGGGCAGCCCGATGATGCACGACCAGAGCACCGAGCCCAGAAAGAGCTCCAGCGTTATGGGCAGACGGTGCATGAACATTGCACGAACACTCTCGCCCGTGGCGATGGACACCCCCCAGTCACCCCGCACGAACCCCGCGACCCAGATGACGTACTGCATGACCAGCGGCCTGTCCAGGCCGAACTGGGTCTTCAGGTCGCGGATCACCTCGCTGTCCACCGGACCCATGCGGGAGGCCGCGAGCACGGCCTGCACCGGGTCTCCGGGCAGCACCCTGCCCAGGGCGAAGATGAGGATGGAGACCAGGAACAGGATGAACAGCGAGTAGAGGACCCGCCTGAGGACATAGACCCTCATGGGAAGTACTCGTCCGTGCGCAAGAGCAGCTCTCTCGCCTTGAGCTTCACCGCGGCGTTGGCAAAGGCCTCGTCGGGCAGGATGTCATCGGGCGCCTCCAGTATCCCGTTCAGGGTGACGGCAAAGAGCTCGCGGTCCTTCACCGCAACGGCGTAGTACTTCGCGTAGAGGAACTTCCAGAGGAGGTAGCGCGATCCGGAGATCTCGAAGGCCTCCTGAAAATGCCCCCGGGCCTCTTCGGGGCGGCCGCCGAACATCTCCGGCCTGGCGCAGTTGTACACCCCCAGCATGGCGTGGATGCCGCCGTAGTAGAAGGTCTCGTCCAGCTCGTAGAGCCTGTCCATCATGGCCTCGATCCTCGGCAGGTCCTTCAGTGCCCTGCTTTCACCGGAACGGGTGACCCCAGTCCACAGCAGGGAGCTGTTCGCCATGAGGTACAGGGCCTTGATGTCCCGCTTGTGGATGGTCTTGAGCGCGTGGATGAAGACATCAAGGTCGTCCTGGTCCCAGGCATCGCTGAAGGTCCTGTTCAGCCTCAGGTTCCGCAGTGCATAGTCCCGGGCCTTGGCATAGAGCTGTTCGGCCCGGGCCTTGTCCGTGTCCTCCACGAAGAGGAAGGCATACCCCATGTTCGCCTCTGCGGCGCTCGTCAGGAGATAGCGGTTTTCCGGAGACACCCTGATGAAGCCGTCCATCTGTACGAGCATGGCCGGCATGGCGTCGCGGACCAGCGCCACGTCAGGATTCCGGTTCGCGGCGGTGCGCATGTCCACCATGATGGGCTTCATGCCGTCCACGGACATCTTCGCGATGGAAGAGGCGCAGCCCGTGCTGAGAAAAACCATGGCCGTCAGGGGAACCATGAGGACGAGTGCTGTGCGGTGAAGGGACATATGACCTCCCTGCAGTGTATCGATGTGTGAACATCGACTCCAACGCCTTCAGGGTTCCGCAGTCATACGGCACCCTGAAGGAAAAATATCACGTTACTCCTCGTACGGCCAGACCATCCTGCAGTCGCCGTAGTCATAGCCCACGCCGAATCCCATGCTCGTGGTGGTTTCGGGGCCGCGGAAGGCGAACCCGAAGCCCACGACTCCCTGGTCGTACCCGGCCCCGAAAAAAATGCCTCCCTTCTCTCCGCCCAGCCCGAGGACGAGGCCGACGTTATGGTTGCACCCGAGCACGGTGTTGTAGTTCTTCACGCCGAACCCGACGACGAAGTTGCCGATTTTCAGTCCCAGTCCTCCCTTCTTGCAATCGCAGTCGAAGGTTTCGTCGGCGCCGTACGCCAGGGGGCCGAGACCGATGGAAACCAGGAGAAATAATACTGCCAGGATTCTCTTCATGCTGACACCTCCCAAGAGAATGTGCACAACCAGGATTCACCTCCCTCCACGTCCGGGAGAAGAACCGCCATATACCGGGATCAGAGGTATCACCCCCTAATTAATTTTCAATTAAACCCTTTGGTTCTTCTCCGCAACCCTTCTGCGCACAGGCGGGGCTTGCCTTGCAGGAAAAGAAGGCATATGGTCATGGACGCTGCACAGACCCATACAGGAGCGTTCTCATGAGCGTGCTGGATGCCATCGGCAACACCCCTCTGGTGGAGGTGAGGAACATCTGGGACAGCGACGCCACGGGTGTGCGCATCATGGCCAAGCTGGAAGGGGCCAACCCGGGGGGATCGGTGAAGGATCGGCCCGCCCTGTTCATGCTCAGGGAGGCCGTTGAAACGGGGAAACTCAAGCCGGGTGTCACGATCCTGGAGCCCACCAGCGGCAACACGGGCATCGGCATGGCCATGGTGGCGGCGGCCATGGGGTTCAGGATCAAGCTCACCATGCCGACCTGCGTGAGCATGGAACGCCGCTCCGTCCTGCTGGCCCTGGGCGCCGATCTCGAGCTGACCCCTGGCTGCGACCGCACCGACGGCGCCATCAAGCGGGCCCACCACATCGTGGATTTCGAGGGCGATCGCTACTACATGCCCAACCAGTTCGACAACCCCCAGAACTACCTGGCCCACTACCACACCACCGCACCCGAGATCTTCTCCCAGACGGCGGGCGGGGTGGACGCCCTCGTGGCGGGCATGGGCACCACGGGGACACTCATGGGGTGCTCCCTGTACCTCAAGGAGAAGAAGCCGTCCATCCGCATCGTGGGCGTGGAGCCCACCGTGGACCACCGCATCCAGGGGCTCAAGAACATGCAGGAATCCATCGTGCCCGGGATCTACGACCCCTCGAAGCTGGACCGCGTCGTCACCTGCACCGACGATGACGCCTTCGAGACCACCCGCGACCTGTCCATCCGGGAGGGACTGTTCTGCGGCCTGAGCTCGGGGGCAGCCATGTGGGGCGCCATGCAGTACGCCAGAGACCTGGCGCGGGGCTCCACCGTGGTGGTCATCCTGCCAGACCGCGGCGACCGCTACCTCTCCACCGAGGCCTTCCGCTCCATCTGCGCCCAGTGCCCGCCGTGATGCGGTCGCACCTCACCAGGGGTCGACGAAGGTTCGCCCCGCCCCACCGGGCTCGACCCCCGGCACGGACCTGAGCCCCTGCAGGATCCAGCGCCTGGTCTCCATGGGGTCGATGACCCCGTCGATCTCCAGGTAGGATGCCGTGTTGATTGCCTTGCCGTGCTCGTAGAACAGGGCCACGGCCTGCCGGAAGGTCTCCTCCCGCCTGGCCGGGTCCTCGATGGCCTCGAGCTCCCTGCGCATGGCGAGCCGTACCGCGCCCTCCAGGCCCATGCCGCCGAACTCTCCGGTGGGCCACGACACGGTGAAGAAGGGCGCGTGGAAGTACCCGCCGGCCACGGCCATTACCCCCAGGCCATACCCCTTGCGGAGCACCACGGCGAACAGGGGGACGCGCAGGTGGCTGGCAGTGACGAAGAGGCGCGACACGTGCCGCACCAGCGCGGTCTTCTCCGCCTCCACGCCCACCATGAACCCCGGGGTGTCACAGAGGGAGACCAGGGGCAGTCCGTGGCAGTCGCACAGGTGCATGAAGCGCGCAGCCTTGTCAGCGGCATCCGCGTCGATGGCGCCCCCCAGGTGGCGGGGGTTGTTGGCCATGAGCCCCATGGGCCTGCCTTCGATGCGCACCAGGGCGGTGATCATGCCGATGCCGAACTCCCGCCTCAGCTCCATGACGCTCCCCGTGTCCGCCATGGTCTCGATGACGGCCCGCACGTCGTAGGCGCGCTTGCGGTTCTCCGGGATCAGGGTCCTCAGCCTGCGCTGATCTTCGCAGGTCCAGTCCGCAAGTGGCCCCTGGAAGTAGGCCAGGTACTTCTTCGCCGCAGCCACGGCCCCGGCCTCATCGGCCACCCGGATGTCCACCACCCCGTTTGCCGCCTGCACGTCGATGGGGCCGATCTCGTCGGGCGAAACCGCCCCGAGACCGGCTCCCTCGATCATGGCGGGCCCGCCCATGCCGATGTTGGAGTTCTCGGTGGCGATGATCACGTCGCTGCAGCCCAGGAGCGCCGCGTTGCCCGCGAAGCACCTGCCCGAGACGATCCCCACCAGCGGTGCGCACCCGCTCATGGAGGCGTACGAGTGGAAGCTCGGCAAATCGAGTCCCGCCACCCAGGGGATGTCCGTGTCGCTGGGCCTGCCTCCCCCACCCTCGGCGAAGAGCACAATGGGAAGCCTCCACCGGCGTGCCATGTGCAGCATGCGGTCGATCTTCTTGTGGTTCATGCCGCCCTGGGTGCCGGCGAGCACCGTGAAGTCGTAGGCCAGCACCATGGTGCGCGCCCTCTCCTCGTCGAAGAGCGCCCCGTTCACCGAGCCCACCCCCGCGATGAGCCCGTCTGCCGGGCTGATCCTGATGAGGTCCGGCACGGACAGGCGCCGGCGCTGCGCGGCCAGGGCCAGCGCGCCGTACTCGATGAAGCTGCCCGGGTCGCAGAGGTCCTCCACGTTCTCGCGGGCCGTGCGCTGTCCGGTCCTGCGCCTCTTTGCCACGGCGTCGGGCCTGGCCGCATCCAGGGTGGCCCCGTGCCGGGAACGCACCTCGGCCAGGTCGGCCCGGATGGCGTCCAGGTCGAGATTCCCTGGGGTTTCGGCCTCGACGCCCTCCATCTCCCTGGGCTCGATGAACACCAGGGTCTGGCCGGAGGCCACGGTTTCCCCGGGCTTCACCGCCAGGAGCCGCACCACCCCTCCCTCGTGGGCGCAGACGAGGTGCTCCATCTTCATGGCCTCGAGGAAGAGCAGGGTCTGGCCGGCGCGGACCACATCGCCCTCACAGACGTCCATGCCGATCACGGTCCCGGCCATGGGGGAGCGCACCGGGACCGTGCCCGGGGGGCCCTCGGCGGCCGCGGCCACGGTGGCGGCCTCGTCCTGCCACTCCTGGAAGTCGAAGTAGAGCTTTTTATGGTCCTGGGCCGATGACGCGGCCAGGGACGCGATGTTGTCCTCCACGAAGCGCGTGTACACCTCGTTCCTGATGACCTCGGGCATCCTCAGCAGGTTCTGGAGCAGGGGGATGTTCGTGTCCACGCCCAGGACGCGGAACTCGCACAGGGCCCGGTAGGCCTTGCGCACCGCATCCGCATAGTCGCCGCCCGGCGAGTAGGCGATGAGCTTTGCCAGCAGCGAATCGAATCCCGTGCCCGCGCTGTAGCCCGCGTAGCCGTAGGTGTCCACCCGCAGGCCGAACCCCGATGGCGGCTCGAAGACGCTGATGCGCCCGGCGGACGCCCTGACCTCCCCCTTCCCGTCGCAGGTCTCCATGTTGATGCGGAGCTGGATGGCGTACCCGCTCGGCTCGGGGATCTCCCCCTGGGAGAGCCCCAGCGATTCCAGGGAATCGCCCGTGGCGAGGCGGAGCTGGATCTTCACCAGATCGAGGCCGGTCACCTCCTCGGTGACGGTGTGCTCCACCTGCAGCCTCGGGTTCACCTCCATGAAGGCGAAGCCATCCTCCCGGCCGGGATCGGACGCGTCCACCAGGAACTCGAAGGTGCCCAGGCCGTGGAACTTCACCTCCCGGCCAAGGCGCACGGCCGCCTCCAGCAGCCTCCCGCGCAGGCCCTCCGGCAGTGTCGGGCTGGGGGCGATCTCCAGGAGCTTCTGGTGGCGCCGCTGCAGCGAGCACTCGCGTTCCCACAGGTGGCTCACGCCCCCCAGACCGTCGCCGGCGATCTGCACCTCGATGTGCCGGGCCCGGGGCATGAGCCGCTCCACATACACGTCGCCGCAGCCGAAGGAGGACCTGGCCTCGGACACGCAGCGTTCGTACTCCCGTTCCAGGTCACCGGCGCGCTCCACGGCACGCATGCCGCGGCCGCCCCCCCCGGAAACCGCCTTGATCATTACTGCCGCACCCCCGCCCAGGGAGTCGAAAAAGGCCTTTGCCCCGGCCAGGTCCACCGCAGTGCGGGTGCCCTGCAGCACGGGTATGCCCAGGCCCCCTGCCAGGTCCCTGGCCCGGGCCTTGTCGCCGAAGAGCTCGAGCACCTCAGCGTCCGGCCCCACGAAGCGGATGCCTTCCTGCGCGCAGAGCCTGGCAAAGGCCGGGTTCTCGCTCAGGAAGCCGTATCCCGGGTGCACGGCGTCGCAGCCCTGTTCGGCCGCAACGGCCACGATCCTGTCCATGTCGAGGTAGGCCTGGGCCCCTCGGCCCGGGATGGGGACGCAGTGGTCGGTCTTGCGCGTATGGAGCGAGTCCGCGTCGTCCCCGGCAAAGACCGACACGGTCTCGATGCCGAGCTCGGCCGCGGCCCGGGCGATGCGGACCGCTATCTCTCCCCGGTTCGCGATGAGCAGTTTTCTGATGTCCATGGGAACTCCCTCTCCTCGCGTGAGTCGTTCCTGACACAAAGGAGGCTGTGCAGTTGTACCAGAGAACCCGGCCCAAAGGAAGGGCGTCTGGACGGGACCGTGCCCGGGGCTGGCGACCCTATGCCGGGGATTTTTCCTGCAGGGCCTGCTCGATCTTCTTCTTCAGCTCGCTCAGGGTGTAGGGCTTCTGGATGAAGCCCGCCAGCCCAAGGTTGGAGAACCTCCCGGAGAGATCCTGCTCGCTGTATCCGCTGGAGAGGATCACCGGAATGTCGGTCCTGACCTCACGCATCTTCTGGTACGCGCCGATGCCGTCCAGCTTGGGCATGGTGAGGTCAAGGAGCACGCACACGATCTCGCCGGCATGCCTCTGAAAGAGGTGCACCCCCTCGGCGCCGTCGGCGGCCGGGATGGGGTCAAAGCCCAGGTGCTCGACGAACACGCGGGTCCGCGAGCCCCGGGCGAGATCGAGCAGCGAAAGGTCCAGGTTGCCCAGCACGCCCATGAGCAGGTTGTTGAAGTCGTGGGCGATGCCGCCCGCCAGGATGCCGAGGCTCTCGAGTTTCTGGGCCTGCTGGAGCCTGCGGTCGAGCTCCAGGCGCTCGGCCTCGGCCTTCTTGCGGTCCGTGATGTCGCGCATGATGCCCACCCCGTGCCAGGCGCCTGCGATCTGCACCGCGGAGAGGGAGAGCTCGATGGGAACCTCGCTCCCGTCTTTTCGTATGGCGGACAGCTCCAGGGTCCTGCCCACGGCTTCGCCCTGGCCGGTGGCCCGGAAGTGTTCCATGGCACGGGCATACTCTTCGTGGTGGCGGCCAGGGGCGAGCAGGAGGTGCAGGTCGTGTCCCAGGGCCTCCACGCGGCTCCAGCCGAAGATCTGTTCGGCGGCCTCGTTCCAGAACGTGATGGCCCCGTGATCGTCGATCATGATGATGGCGTCGTGGGCCGATGCGGTGATGGTGCGCAGGGTGTTCTCCCGCTCGCGGAGCGCCTCCTCGGCCTTCTTCCGGTCGGTGACATCCCGGGCGATGACGTGGAACCCCGTGACCGCCTCGCCCTCCATGAGGAGGTTCACGTTCTGCCACAGCCAGATGGTTCTGCCGTCCCTGGTGAGCACCGGGGTCTCGTGATTGGTGGTGGGGATCTTCTTCACGTACTGGATGCCGAAGAGCCGGGACTGGGCCTTGTGGTGCTCCGGCGGGAGAAATTCCAGGTAATGCCTGCCCACCATTTCTTCGCTGGTGTACCCGACGAGCTTTTCCGTTCCTGGGTTGACGTAGCGAACATACCCCTGGGCGTCGGTCTCGTAGATCACGTCGGAGGCGTTCTCCACGAGCTCGCGGTAGCGCTCCTCGCTCAGCCGGAGAAGCTCCTCCGTGCGCCTGCGCCCGGCGATCTCCTCCTCCAGTTTTCTCAGCGCCTCGGCCATGTCGGCGCCGGCTGCCGGGTCCTTGTGCTTGTCCTTGCTCCTTGCCATGAATCGGGCCTTTGTCCTTCCCTTCTGCGTACTCATAGTATCGACGCACGCCAGGGGCAATGATGAGGGTTATTCTCACAGGGCATGCGCTTGTTGACAGAATGAACCATGATTCACTATACTGCCGTGGCTTTACGAGGCAGTTCCCATCACACGCGAAAAGGAGAATGCACCCATGGCATCAAACTTCATCTACTCAACCCGCGACCACCGGTTCATCCTCAAGGAATGGCTCGACATGTCAAAGGTCTTCGGTTCCGGACGCTTTGCAGGCGGCTACAGCGTGGAGGATGTAGACTCCATCCTGGAGAACGCGCTCAAGATCGCCAAGGAGGTCATCGCGCCAACCAACGACGATGGCGACACCGTCCACGCCGTGTACAGGGACGGAAAGGTCACGGTGCCCGAATCATTCAAGAAGGCCTACTGGCAGGTCCAGGAGAACGGCCTGGGATCCAGCAACGCCGACCACTCGGACCCCAGCTCCATGCCGCTGACCGTCATGGGCTGCATCAACGAGTACATGGCCGCGGCGAACGCGGCGCTCGGCCCCTACACCATGGCCACCACCGGCTCGTCTGGCCTGATCCGCGACTTCGGCAACGACAAGGTCAAGGGCATCTTCCTGCCCAAGATGTACTCGGGCCAGTGGGCCGGCACCATGGACCTCACCGAGCCCAACAGCGGCTCGGACGTGGGCGACATCACCACCAAGGCCACACCCACGGACGAGCCCGGCGTATACAAAATCGTGGGCACCAAGTGCTTCATCACGGGCGGCGAGCAGGACATCACCGAGAACATCGTGCACCTGGCGCTGGCCCGTATCGAGGGTTGCGTGCCCGGCACCAAGGGCATCTCGCTCTTCGTGGTGCCCAAGTACTGGCCCGATGAAAACGGCGAGAAGGGCGAGTTCAACGACGTGAACTGCGGCGGAATCGAGCACAAGATGGGCCTGAGGGGCTCGGCCACGGCCATCGTGAACTTCGGCGAGGAGGGAAAGTGCAGGGGTTACCTGCTCGGCGACCCGCCCACCGACGGCAAGGGTCAGGGCATGGCCCAGATGTTCCAGATGATGAACGAGGAGCGCACCGTCACCGGCCTTGCCGCGCTGTCCGCCGCCACGGTTGCCTACAACAACGCCTGTCAGTACGCGGCGGGCCGCGTCCAGGGCCGGCAGCTCACCAACCCCAAGGCGGGCAGGGTCCCCATCATCAACCACGAGGACGTGCGGCGCATGCTCATGTTCCAGAAGTCCATCACGGAGGCGTCCCGGGCCATGATCGCGTTCTCGTACTACTGCATGGACATCGCCGAGAACACCACGGACGACAACGAGCGGAGGCTCGCCAAGGCCTACGTGGAGGTGAACATCCCCATCGTCAAGGCCTGGTGCTCGGACATGGCCTTCCTGAGCATCTCGGAGGCCATGCAGTGCTACGGCGGCTATGGCTTCTCTGAGGAGTACCCCATCGCCCAGCAGCTCAGGGACTGCCGGATCTACCCCATCTGGGAGGGGACGAACTACATCCAGTCCATGGACCTCATCGGCCGCAAGTGGATGATGGCCCAGGGCCAGGTCTTCAATACCTGGCTCGGCGAGATCGACAGGTTCGTCGCGGCGCACAAGGCCCACCCGGCCCTCGCGCCCCAGGTGGCGCTGCTGGAGGAGGCCATGGCCAACTACAGGGAGATCCAGACGACCATGGCCGGCTACCTGGGCCAGGGCAGGTTCGGCATGATCGGCTTCTACGCCACCCGGATCCTCCACGCCACGGGCTACCTGTACGCTGCCAAGCTGCTCCTGGAGCACGCCGTCATCGCCCAGAAGAAGGTGGACGAGAACGGCCCGGACCATTTCGACCACCCCTACTACGCGGGCAAGGTGGCCTCGGCCAGGTTCTTCTGCCACAACATCCTGCCCATGACGGGCAAGATCCTGCGGGTCATCAAGGAGGGCGACACGAGCGTCATGGACGTGCCCGAGGCGAGCTTTTTGAACCTGTAAGGGCATCAATGCACGGGGCAGGGGTATGCGCCCCTGTCCCGTTTTTTTAAAAATTGGACCGTGCAAATCGATGAATTCCAAAGGAATTCATCGATTTGCACGGTTTCGGTTTATCGAGCAGAAAATTCTGCTCTTACAATATACTCCATACCCCCCGCACAACACCCTTCCCTTTTCCCTCATACGTCTATATAGTAATCAGAATTACTTGCAATGCACCCAGCATCACAAAGGAGGAACTCATGCACACCCGTGCCGGAACAGACCTGTACCGCGCCCTGGGCGACAAGATCGACAACCTCCCGGCCAGGGCGCCCTGGAGCGGGACCTTCCACGCCATCCTCAAGGAGCTCTACACCCCCGAGGAGGCGGACCTGGTGGTGAGGATGCCCTACACCCTGTCGTCGCTGGAGCGGATCTCCCGCATGACGAGGATCGAGAAGACCAGGCTCCGCACGCTCCTGGACGGCCTGTGCAGGAAGGGGCTGGTCTTCGACATCTTCAACGGGAGGGACTCCCAGTACTACTACGTCCCCTCGCCCCTGGTGGTGGGGATCTTCGAGTTCACCATGATGCGCACCGATGCGGGCCTGGACGCGAAGAAGCTGGCAGGACTGTTCCACGCGTACCTGTCCGGCGAGGGGGCGTTCTACAGCGCCAACCTCGGTCACGACGAGAGGGTGTCGGCCCTGCGGGTCATCCCGGTGGAGGAAACCGTGTCCGCTTCGGCGCAGACCGCGTTTATGGACTACGAGAAGGCCACCTCGCTCATCGAGGGCGCGGGGAGGCTCGCCATGGGCCTGTGCTCCTGCCGGAACGAGAAGCACCTCGAGGGCGTGAAGCAGTGCGACGCGCCGCTCGACAACTGCAGCCTCTTCGGCATCGGCGCGGAGCTGGGCATACGGAACGGCCTTGCCCGGGAGGTGTCGAAGGAGGAGATGATCGACAACTTCGCGCGGTCAAAGGACCTGGGCCTGGTGTTCTGCGCATACAACACGAAGAAGCCCCTGTCCGTGTGCCAGTGCTGCCCGTGCTGCTGCAACGCCCTGGCCGGCATGACCAGGTTCGGGTTTTCCAACGTGATTACAACATCGAACTTCCTCGCATCCGTCAGGAAAGATGCGTGCACGGGGTGCGGCAGGTGCGTGGAGGCGTGCCCGGTGGGCGCCATAGGCCTGGTCTCTGCCCAGGACCCGAGACACCCGAAAAAGAAGAAGGCCCGCGTGGACGAGCGGATCTGCCTGGGGTGCGGGGTGTGCGCGAACAGGTGCCCCGCGGACGCCGTCGTGATGGTCTCCCGCCCGAGCCGGGTCATCCACCCGGAGACCCTCTTCGAGACCTTCATCCTGGGCAGCCTGGAGCGGGGCACGCTCCAGAACCAGATCTTCGACGACCCCATGAGCAGGACCCAGCAAGCCCTGCGCACCCTGCTGGGAGCCTTTTTCAGGCTGCCGCCGGTCAAGCGCGCCCTCATGAGCGACGCGCTGCGCTCGACCTTCCTCTCCTTCATGAGGGCGGGGGCGACGCTCCAGGGCAAGGGGTGGATGACGGAGCTGTAAGTCTTTCATACAGGACCGGGCAGACGAAGGGCTCCCCCGGGGGAGCTCTTCGTCTGCCCGGCAGGCTGTCTCTCCCGGGACGCCTATTTCACCAGTTCCCGCACCAGCTCTCCGATGGCCCCTACGTAGTGGTCCACGTCCCGCTCCGTGGCCGTGGGCCCCACCAGGGCCATCTCGTGCACCGGGGTGAGCAGGATACCCCTGTTGGCGCACCACACGTGGATCAGTGCGTCGAGCGGGCCCGTGAGCCCCTCGCTCACGATGTCCACCGCGTTGTAGTCCACCTCGGCGAACAGGGCCTCGGAGCCGTTCCTGGGCGGCTTCGGCAGGAAGCGGAACTCCACCCGGCAGCCGATGCGGGCCACGTACCAGGCGAGGCCGGCATCCCTGATGATCTGTGCCAGGCCATCCTCCATGCGCTTCGCCAGCCTGACCATGCGCGCGAAGTTCTCCTCGTTGATGGCGTGCTCCAGGGCGGCCCTGATGCCCGCCACCGCGGTGGCGTTGCCTGACAGCGTGCCGCCGAAGCCGAAGAAGTTGTGCCAGGGCGTGCGCTGGTTCATGAACCCGGTGATCTCGTCGGAGAACCCGAGGATGGCGGCCGGGTAGCCGCCCGCGATAAACTTGCCTGCCACGAAGATGTCGGGCTTCAGGCCCATTTCGCCCGTGATGCCCCGCGGACCCGCGCACATGGAGTGGGTCTCGTCGATGAGGAGCAGGGTGCCGTGCTTCTTCGTGAGCTCGCGCAGGGCCTCGTGGAAGCCTGGTTCGGGGAAGATGATCCCGATGTTGGTCATGACCGGCTCGGTGATGACGCAGGCGATGTCGCCGGGCGCCAGGGCCTGCTCCAGTGCGTCGATGTCGTTGAAGTCCACCACCCGGGTCATGGCTTTCGCATCCGGCACGATGGGCCCCAGCATGCCCGGCACGTTGATGAGTTCGCCGAAGAAGTTCACCACGAGCGTCTCGTCCACAGACCCGTGGTAGGTCCCGTTGAAGCACAGGATGAGCTGGCGGCCCGTGAAGGACCGCGCCACCTTGAGCGCCATGCGGTTGGCGTCGGTGGCGGTCATGAGGACCTGCCAGTGGGGCAGCCCGAAGCGCCGCCTGAGCTCTCTGCCCACCCAGATGCTGTCCTCTGTGGGCAGCATGGTGGTGGTGCCCCGGGTTCTCATCTGCGTCGCGATGGCCTCCACGATCTGCGGGTGCGCATGGCCGCACAGCCCGCCCGTGTCCCCCAGGCACAGGTCCAGGTAGCGGTGCCCGTCCACGTCGGTAATGTAGACGCCCTCGGCCCGGTCCACGAACACCGGGAACCCGCCGGTCCAGATGCGCATCCAGGACATGGGCACACCGCCCACCAGGGTCTGCTTCGCCTCCTCGAACAGGGCCTTGGACTTCGGCCGCTGGCTCACGAACCGCCCGTTCTCCTTCTCGAGGAGCGCCTTCACCCGTTCCAGCGTTACTGCGGCCATAGAAACCTCCTGGGTTCATGGGATCGTGTGGTCTTATGGTAAGTCAATTGCCAGGATAGCATTTCGGGGCGGGGCGTGCAAACAGCATGTGCGCATATGGCGTTGCGGCACTGCAAGGGTTGGAACAAGCGCTGACCGGTTCGTGGAGTTTTCGAAAACCGGAAATTCCAGTCGTTGCGGTTTGTCATGAACAGGTGCCTGCTCGCCTGCCAAGCTTCCTGCCCGGTCATCTTTCCCATCATCAATGCGCCCATATCTCGGAGCGCGAGCCTCTCCGCAGCCGTTCCCTCAGTCCTTTCATGCCTGGTCCCCCAGGGTCACAATAATAAGCCTTTCACATTTTCCTTCAAGGGCCCGGTTCGATCGGTCTGTTCCCTGCTGCGAGTTACACCCGACACAGTTCTATACTTCCCGTTTCTACTTGTGCTGAATCACATCACGATAATACCGTAACCGGTCCAGTCTCCTGCCACCCTATCCACTGCCTGAAATCTTTCAAGAGCCGGTTCCGCACATCCTCTGGTTTCAGGATCCTCACATGGGGCAGCCATGGCTTCAGGCACATGACCACCTCCTCCTCCGAGCAGGCCAGGAAGCGCAGCACCAGGGAGCCGTCCTCCCTGGATTCCACGGTTTCCTGCACGGGGAGGATATTCCTTCGCTCGAAGTAGTGAGCCCACGCTGCATCCACCTCGATGACGACCTCGGTGGTCCGGTCCTTCTCGAACCACACGTTCACGCTGCTGGACAAGATGTCGTCGAGGTCGGCAGGCATGCCCCTGACCTTTTCCTTGAGCCTTTTGACGTCGCTGATCTTGTCCAGGGCATACTTCTTGATGATGCCGTCCTTCGTGTCCCTGGCTATGAGGTACCAGACGCCGTTGAAGTACGCCACCCGGTAGGGGTGGGCGATCACATCGTGCGGCTTGTCCTTCTTGTACGAGAAGAAGACCTGCCTGCCCATCTGGATGGTGTCGACGAGCTTGTTCATGGTCTTGGTTTTGAGATTGATCCCCCCCTCGATCCTCACGTACACAGGCCTGCACGCGGAGTACTCGCAGAGCCTGCTCAGGATGTCCTCGGCCGCCCGCTCGAAGGGTGCCCCGAGCTGGGACACCAGATCCTTCAGGGCGACAATGAGGGCAAGCTCCGACTCGTCGAACAGGCTCAAGTCACCGTACTTGATGAGGTCCTTCTTGAGACTGTAGGTGCCTTTCTTCTCCTCGTGGACGGGAAGACCAGCATCCTTGAGCGCCTTGAGGTCCCGCTGGATGGTCCTGACATCGACACCGAGCAGCTGCGCCAGGAGAGGCGTGGTGAGAGTCTCCCGTTCCAGGAACGCCTTAAGGACCTTGCCCACCCTGATGATCCGCTGCTTCTGGACAGCTTGTGACTCCTTCTTCACATGGCCTCCCTGGGTGATCTTATGGAGTGCATTCATCATAAGCCATTGGGAACATCCCGTAAAGTTTGCCTTTCTGGACAGTTCCATTTTATGCGACACACATCTGTCGCGGTGCTCTTACCTGCCTCGAAAATCCGGGGTATGATCATTTTCCCCTGGATGGGAGACATGCCCGAGCAAATCGGGAAGGAGGTCACCATGGAACATGGCATGAAGGACAGGCTTCAGAACGTTCAGCTAGGCAAGGTTCAGCAGTTCAGGAACGTGTCGGTCTACCCCCTCTTTCTGGAGGCCGGTGCCGTTGTGGATCACCTGGTCCTCAGGGAGGCCATCGAGCAGGACCTGGTCGTGATCCGTGAGGTGGACGAGGGAGGCCATGTGCCGGAACTGGTCGTGGTGAACAATGCGGACAAGCCCCTGCTGATCCTCGACGGGGAGGAGCTCTTCGGCGCCAAGCAGAACCGGGTTCTCAACACCACGGTGCTGCTCAGGAAGAAGACGGCGACCATCATCCCGGTGAGCTGCACCGAACAGGGCAGGTGGCGCTACGAGTCGAAGACCTTCAAGGACTCGGGCTACATCATGTCGCCGCGGATCAGGGGTGTGAAGAACCGGTCGGTGCAGGAGTCCCTCTACAGATCGGGCGATTACCGGTCAGACCAGGGGGCTGTCTGGAGCGGCATCCAAGAGCAGGCGGTCAACGCCTCGGTGCAGTCCCCCACCGGGGCCATGCGGGACATCCACGAGGCCAGGAAGGCCGACGTGGGCGACTATGAGCGGCACTTCCCCTGCCTGGACGCTCAGAAAGGCATCCTCGTCGCCATCGGGGGGAACGTGGTGGGCATGGACATGGTATCCAATGGGGGCTCCTACGCGATGCTGCACGGCAAGCTGGTGAAGAGCTACCTGATGGACGCGATCCTCCAGGAGGCTGAACCCTCGAAGCCCATGGACCAGGCAAAGGCCCGGCTGTTCATCGACGACATCGCCGAGTGCCGGGTCGACCGGTACAAGTCCGTGGGCCATGGCTGGGACATCAGATTTGAGGGGAGAAGGCTCTTCGGCTCGGCCCTGGAGTACCGCAAGGGTCTTGTGCACCTCGCGGCCTTCGCAGCGAACGGGGTGGTTCAGAGGAATGATGGCGGTGGCATGGCAGGGTTCAGCAGCAGGGCGGCATACAGGAGGAGCAATCACTGAGCCTCCAGGAGAAAGGAGGGCGATCCGTGGCAAGGGTTCCACTCCACACTGTGCTCGACACTGTACTGGGCTTCAGCTTCAGGGACCTGGTCCTCGAGAAGCCTGAGGATGTGGAGGAATTCAGAAGAAAGATCCAGGAGCTGCAGGAGGAGCTCAGAAGGCAGAAAGCCTCGGGAAAGGAACAGCAGGAAGAGGAGTGAGGAACTCGGAAGGGAGGAGGTCATGAAACGACTGCTCATCATGATGTTCCTTGCCATGGCAGCGTGCAGCGGTGAGGACCTGTGTGACCGGTGCTATGACGATGATTAGTACTCGGATGCGATGCCGAGAGCTCGATGCGATCGAGAGAAGGAAAGCCCTGTGAAGCCTGATACATCACAGACAACCCGTACTATAAGGGGAAACTCCGTCAGGAAGCCCTTCCCGCGATCATACTGGGTTGTGCCTGGCCATCTCTGTGCCGGGGCATATCCCGGAGACCCCGATGAAAGCATCATGGAAACAAGGCTCGCCTCCCTCCTCGACTGCGGAATCTGCCGCGTGGTGAACCTCATGGAGGCGACTGAAGTCGATCACAATGGCAGGCACTTTTCTGACTATACGAAGAAGCTCCGGGAACTGACAATGGAGAGGGGTGTCGATGCTTCAATGGCAAGGTTTCCCATCAGGGATGTGAGCATACCGTCTCGATCCCTCATGAAGGAGATCCTTGACCACATCGACAGAAGCATCACCGAGAGGCTTCCCACCTATGTCCACTGCTGGGGAGGCAAGGGCAGGACCGGGACCGTGGTGGGGTGCTACCTCGCCAGGCATGGAATTGCAACAGGGAAGGATGCCCTCGAAACGATCAAACGCCTCCGCCTGCACGATGCCAGCTCACAGGAACCCTCACCAGAAACCAATGAGCAGCGTGACATGGTCGTGTCCTGGAAGGCGGGGGAGTGAGGATGGAACTGGTGGAGCGATATCAGGGCTGCCTCCTGGGCCTTGCCTGCGGTGATGCCGTGGGCACGACCCTGGAGTTCAAGCCAAGGGGGTCGTTCGAGCCCATAACCGACATGGTGGGTGGAGGCCCTTTCAACCTGGAACCCGGCCAGTGGACCGACGACACATCCATGGCACTGTGTCTTGCCGAGAGCCTCATCGAGAAGAAGGGCTTCGACCCCCTGGACCAGATGGACCGGTATGTGAGGTGGTACAGGACAGGGTATCTCAGCAGCACAGGCGTGTGCTTTGACATTGGGGGGACCACGGCCTCTGCGCTGAGGAGGTTCGAGAAGACCAGTGATCCATTCTCCGGACCGACTGAACGCCACAGCGCAGGGAATGGTTCCCTGATGCGCCTGGCCCCTGTGCCTCTGTTCTTCTTCCCGGACAGGGATGCCATGATGTTCTACGCAGGCGAGAGTTCCAGAACAACCCACGGTGCCCAAGAGTGCATCGATGCCTGCCGGCTCTTTGCCTCGATCCTGTACAATGCCCTGTCCGGCATGGACAAGGAGCAAGTGCTGTTCGAGCATCATGAAACCACCACAGATTCACCGGTTATCAGGGAGATTCTCGGGGGTTCATACAAAGGGAAGACAAAAGACCAGCTCCAGGGCACGGGCTATGTAGTGCACAGTTTGGAAGCCGCTTTATGGTGCTTCTATTCTACAGATACATTCAGGGATGCAATAGTGTTGGCTGCAAACCTGGGAGATGATGCGGACACAACAGCTGCGATCTGTGGACAGTTGGCGGGATGCTATTACGGCCGACAGGGGATTCCAGATTTATGGTTGAGAAGACTAACAATGCGCGGCAAGATCGAACTTCTTGCCCAAAACCTGTATATGACCGTGGCAATGAAATATAAGCCTGAATGATTCGGACAAATCTGTGTCTCTGATGTATAATCAGGTAACCTGGTTTCTTCGAGCCTTATGATCTCACTGCCCTTCTCCTTCAATGGGGCCACGTCTTTGCAGACGTGGAAACTGCGTTCCCGCGAGGAGTGCAGCAGTACGGTTCATCCCCACATGCGTGGGGAACACGTTCTGCTTCTGCCGAGGTCGCCAACCTCTACCGCGAGACCTCGAAGCGTTCCGCCAGGGTACCGGCGTTGGGGAACCTGCCGGTCTTCACCCGGGTGTGGAACCACAGGAACCGCTCGTAGATCGCCTTGGAAGGCACGGTTCCTACCTCTTCCTCCTCTTCACGTACGCCGCCACAATGTTCCTGATGGAGTCGAAGGCGATGAGCTCGGGCCTGATGTCCTCGGCGTTGTAGAGCCGCACGTCGCGGATCTCGTCCGAGAGCCGCTGGGGGGCGTACGAGTCCACGGAGCACACGAAGGCCGTGTCCAGGGTGGCGTAGCGGATGCCATGATAGGGGTACGCGTTGGGGAACGACCCCAGGTAGCGGATGGAACACCGCGCCACATCGAGGTTCAGCTCCTCCTTCACCTCGCGGACCAGGGCGTCCTCGGCGGACTCGGCGGGGTCAACGAACCCGCCGGGCAGGTCGAACATGCCCTCGCCCGGGTCCTTGGCCCGGATGGTCATGAGGAGCCTGCCGATGTCGTCCTCGATGAGGCCCGCCACCGCGGCGGCCACGTTCAGGTACAGGTGCAGCCCGCACCGCCGGCACCGCACCGACCGGTCGGCGCGCACCTCCACCCCCCTGGCCCCGCAGCCCGGGCAGTGGTCAAAGGCCTTCCAGGGGTCTCTCGCGTCAGGTGCGTCTCCCATGGCCGAACCGGTCCTCTCCCGGCATTACCTCTTCCGCGCCACCCCGGCGCGCTCCCAGTACACGTCCCGCTTGACCATCTCCCGGAGACCCTTGAGCGTGAGGTAGGGCTGCTCCTTCTGGAGCATGTTCGAGATGAAGGACGGGATGTAGCCCGCGGGGTCGGCCTTCACCGTGTACACCACGTTCGTGGTGTCCGCATCCACGCGCACCAGGGCAGCGGACCCTGTCATTTCGGTCATGCGGACGTACTTGCCCACCCTGGGCACGTAGTCCTCCTTGAAGGCGCTCATGGAGATCAGTGCCCTGCCCGCCTGGAGGTCCTTGGTGTCCCGGGCGTCGATGACCATGTCCCGGTCCTTCACCGGGCCCGTGGTCTCCAGCACGAAGTAGATGATGCGGCGGTCCTCGCCTTCCTGCTTCAGGAGCCGGATCTCCTTGCAGAAGCCGTACCACTGGGGGAAGGAGGGGATGTCCTTGAAGACCTCCAGGATCACCTCCAGCGGCGCATCCACGTCGGCCACGCCCTTGAACTCGTTGGCGTCCGAACCCGTGACGGGGCGCGTGTACACCCTGATGCTGTCTGCGTCCTTGGCCAGCTTCCACGGTTCCTGGGCAAAAGCGGCCGCGGCGAACACCACGACGATCGTCATGACCAACCAGGCAGCCCTGTTCATGCCATCCCTCCCCTTTCTCTTCATGGGTAACTGAACATCGGGGCTATTGTAGCAGATCATAAGACCAGATGACAAACAGTGTTCTGGCCCGCGGCGCGATTCCCTCTGGATTCCCTGGCCCGAAGGCGCTATGCTCCCCTTCATGTGCGGCCGCTTCGTGCAGATCGCGGACCCCCTGACCATCAGGGCGGGCATCATGGACCTCGACATCGACGAGGCAGCCGCAGCCGCGTTCAGGCCCCGGTACAACGTGGCACCAACCCAGGACATCCTGACCGTGCTGAACACCCCTGTGCCCCGGCTCACCCTCACCCGCTGGGGGCTCATCCCCTCCTGGGCCAGGGACCCGTCCATGGGCGGCCGCATGATCAACGCCAGGGCCGAGACGCTCTCCGAGAAGCCCTCCTTCCGCGAGGCCTACCGGAAGCGGCGGTGCCTCATCTTCGCCGACGCCTTCTACGAGTGGAGGAAGGGGGAACAGGCGAAGACCCCCTATCTCATCCGCATGAAGTCCGGAGAGCCCTTCGCCATGGCCGGCCTGTGGGACCGGTGGCAGGACAGGGGCACGGGCCGCGAGGTCCTGTCCAGCACCATCGTCACCACCGGCGCCAACCCTCTGGTGGCGCCCATCCACGACCGCATGCCGGTCATCCTGGAGCCCGGGGACTATGCGCTCTGGCTCGCACCCGGGCGGCAGGACCACGCCGCCCTGGCATCCTGCCTGAAGCCGTACCCCCCGGAGCCCATGGAGGCCTACGAGGTTTCCCGGCTGGTGAACGATCCCCGCAGCGACTCGCCCGCATGCATCAGGCCCGCCTGAAACGCCGGCGCGTCCGAAGACCGCCGCGCGCTGCGGGCACATTGGACGGGGCGCATTGACAAATCGTTTCCCGCAGGTACTATACGTTCAGGGTGATTTCCTGAAGAGGAAAGGAGTCGTCGAAATGTTCGAGAAGATCCTGTTCCCCACCGATTTCTCCGACGTGGCCCACAAGGCCCTCCAGTACGTGAAGCAGCTCAGGGACGCCGGCGGCACCGAGGTGGTGGTGCTCCACGTCATCGACCAGTCAAACCTCGAGCTGCTGAGCTCGTACAGCACCATCCAGGACTACGTGAGCATCGAGAACGAGATCCAGAAACGCGCCATCGAGCAGATCGGCTTCATCGGCAACGAGCTGCGGCAGCTGGGGTTCACGGTGAGCGAGCGCATCGAGAAGGGCATCCCGGTGAGGGTGGTGCTCAAGGTGGCTGACGAGATGAATCCCACGGTCATCGTGGTGGGCTCCCACGGCAAGAGCAACCTCGAGGAGATGCTGCTGGGTTCGGTGTCGGAGAAGGTGGTGAGGAAGGCCAGGCACCCGGTGCTGGTGGTGAAGCGCTGAAGCGCCCGGGGCACCCCGGGGCCCCTGTCAGGATGCGCCCCGCGTGTCCTTGGTCGGGCGGGACTTCCTCCCCACGATCTCCAGGAGCTCCACCTCGTAGATCACCCGCTTTCCCGCCAGCGGCGGGTTCGCGTCCACCAGGACTGCATCGTCCATCACCCGGATGATCACGGCCGGCACGACGGCGCCCTCGTCGTCCTCCACCTCGAAGTCCATGCCCACGTGCACCTCGAGGCCCGGGGGGATCTCGGAGAGGGGCACCTCGATGACGAGATCCTCGTCGTAGGGTCCGTACGCGTCCTCGGGGTCGACGGTGAAGGTTCTGCGCTCTCCGGGCTCCATGCCCAGGATCCCGTCCTCGAAGCCCTTGACCACCTCGTCTGCGCCGATGGTGAACGTGAAGGGGGTGAAACCGGCGGAGGACTCGAAGACCTGGCCGTCCTCGGACCGTCCCGTGTAGTTCACCCTCACCCTGTCACCCTGTTTCGCCCCTGCCATGGATACCGCCTTTCTCACGTCTCGAGCCCACGGTATAGAGAACCTGCGGCGACAAGTCAAAGGTTTTCCCTGCAGAACCATTCCCCCTCTCAGGGTGTCGCAGTGCATCAGGGCGTTTGGGGCGGGCCGCTTCCTGAAGCGGATGACCTCTCCGAGTGTTCTGGGCCGGGCGAGACAAAGCCGCAAGGAGAGGTCCATACAAAAAAAAGACTTCATTGTCCCTGCATGGGGGCCGGACAATGAAGCCAACATGAAAAAATCTATACCCTCCTTTACATACGCCCCTGTAATGCCATATTTAAGACGTTTATATCAATGCCAAAAAACAATCAGTAAAATGACAGGTTCTCCCTATCATTCTGACAGGACCTCCTGTTCGATGGCATTGAGGTATGCCCTGAGGTTTCTCTTTGCATTCTGCAGGCCGCATTTCTTCCTGATGTTGCTCCGGTGGAAGGAGACCGCAAAGGGTGAGACCTTGAGCAAGGCAGCGATCTCCTTGGTGGTCTTCCCCTGCTTGATGAGGTCTGCGATCCTCATCTCCATGGGGGTGAAGTTGAGGTACTGCTGGGAGAGCGGGTTGACATACGGCGTCAGGAGCTCGTCCAGGTTCGACCTGATGATGTTCAGGTAGATGCGCATCTCTTCGTCCGTCGCGCACGCATCGAGCTTCTCCAGGTAGGGGTAGACGATCTTGCGGGCCTTGGAGACGATGATTTCCTGGGCCTGCTTCTTCTCCTTTTCCCGGGAGTCGAGGAGCACCTTCAGGGTGATGTTCATCTCCTCCAGGAACCGCGCCTGGTGGGCGAGTTCCCGCTCCTTGGCCAGGAGCTGCTCCTCGAAGCGCTTGCGCTCGGTGATGTCCCGGGCGATCCCGCACAGACCTGTGATCCTGCCTGAGGCGTCTCTCATGGGGACCTTGATGGAATGGAACGTCATCACCGTGCCCCTGAGAAACCTCGTGTACTCCCCTTCCACCACCTCCCCTGCAATGACCCTGGCGTCCTCCTTTCCGGTCCTGAAGTCGGGCGGGTCCGCAAAGAGCTCTTCGTCCCTCTTCCCGATGATCTCACTGGACGAGAGCCCCAGGACCCTCTCCATGCAGGGGTTCACAAAGGTATACTCGAGGTCGAGGTTCTTGATGAAAATGCAGTCCTGGGCCGACTCGAAGATGGCGCGGAACCGCTCTTCGCTCTCGCGCAGCGACCGCTCCATCTCGACGAGGTCCGTTATGTCCCTGGCCACGGAAATGATGGCCCTGGCCCTGCCGTCGCGCATGTAGGGCACGCCGCTCACCTGGCCGTACTTCACCTGACCGTCCTTGGTGATGAACTCATAGGTCGACCCGATGATCCGTTCCCCCTGCAGGACCTGCATGGTCTCCCGCATGGCCTTGTCCAGATATGAGGGCGGGATGACCCTCACCTCGGCCACGGACCTGCCCACCAGCTCCTCGGGCTTGTAGCCCAGCACCCGTTCCACGCTGGGCGACACGCTCGTCACGACGAAGTCCCTGTCTATGGTGTAGATGACGTCGTTGGCCAGCGAGAAATGGATGCGGTACTTCTCCGCCGCCTCGTGAATGTCGCCCTCGTCGCTGTGCCGCCTGGCCGCGGCACGCTCCAGGTCACGCACCCGCTTCTTCAGCTCCTGGTATATGGACTTGTCGCTCATTCCCGTCCCGCCAAGGGGTCTCGTATCGTAGAGGAGGAGTCAGTTCACTGCAAGAAGCTGAATTATCATACAGAATTCCCGCCGCAGGGGCAATTGCAATTCTGAAATTCAACACGGGACTATCTCCGCGTACAGCGCAAGTTCGTAGGAATATGCACCGGGCGCACAGAAAAGAAGCACAAACCCGGCGCATAGTCCGAAAAACCTCCCTGCACCCACACTCCATGGAGGGGCGGATGCGTGCCCGCATCCCGGGTCACGCGCGACAGGCGCAGGGTCAGCAGGCGAACACGCCGTCCTCGTACACCGTGACGCTCCTGCCCGAGGCAAGGCGCGCCGTCACGCGTTTCTTCTCGGTGTTGACCAGGTCCCAGTGAAGGGCCGAGTCATTGAACCCCAGCTCCTTCTTCTTCTCCGGCGTGAGCTGCGAGGCATCCCCGTCGTAGGTGTCGGAGTAGGAAGCGCCCAGCGCCACGTGGCAGTTCCCGTTTTCACCCCCGAAGTTCTCGTCGTACAGGGTGTTGGCCATGAACATGCTGATCTTGGAGAACCGCCGGTCCGTCAGGGAGAACTCGCCCAGCCGCCCGGCCCCCCTGTCCATGGCGATCTGCTTCCTGAGGAACTCCTCCCCCTGCTCCGCAGACGACTTCACCACGGATCCGTCCCTGAACTGCAGGCGGACCCCCCGCACGTAGTTGCCGCTGCGATACGTGGGCTGGTCCGCATAGTACTGCCCCTGGGTGCCCCGCCAGTCCGGGGAGAGGAACAGCTCGAAGCTCGGGATGTTGTGCCCGGAGATGCCCACCCACCTCCTCTGGATCCCGGGGGTGACGGTGAGGTCCATCTGCTCGGACTCGACGCGGTAGCTCACGGCCTTGAGCCCGTTCAGCCAGCGCTTGATGGCCTGGGCATCGCGGTAGACGTCCTTCCACCAGGACACCGGGTCGGCCTTCTTCAGGGCGCAGGCCCGGACGATCTGCCCGGCGTATGTGTCCTGATCGACCCCTGCATGCCTGGCGAGCTCAGGGGTGGGGTAGATGCACAGGGTCCACCCGAACTCGCCTGCAGCCTCGCGCCTGTCGAGGATGTCGCTGAGGTACTTGCGGGCCACTGCCGCCTTGCCGATCTTCTCGGGCCGCACGTCGCTCAGGTGGGTGATGGAGTCAGGGGCGCGCAGCGAGATGCTGCCGTTGACCGAGCCGAAGAGCTCCTCGTCCCCGGGGGTCCGGAAGGTGAGCTGGCCGGGGTTCGACCGGGCATAGAAATCGTGCTCCATGGCAGGGCTCATGGAGACCCTCTGGACCGGATTCAGGCCGAGATCGAGCAGCTTCGCGAACACCACCTCTGCCAGCGGCAGCGCCGCCATGTCGTAGCGGACCATGACGATGTCGCCCTTCCTGAACCGCTTGGTCCGGGCCGTCTTCAGGCCCCAGATGAGGACGTCGGCATACCGCTGCAGGTTCGTGGCTGTGAGCATGGTGATCTCCTGTCGGGGAATTGCCCGACGTTGTAGCAAAAAAAACCGCCTCCAGACAAGGACACATTTGAAAGGCGAGTGGTACGATCACGCCGGACGCGCACCTAAGGGGCGCGCAGGGTCATTTCCCGTTCGGGTTAGTGCCCGGAACGAAGGGCCCGGCAGACCTCGTCCACCACCTCGCCGGTGGTGCCGGTCCCGCCCATGTCGGGCGTGCGCACGCGCCCGGCCGCCAGCACCGACTCCAGTGCCTTCATGAGCAGGGAGGCGGCCTCTGCCAGGTCCAGGTGCTCCAGCATGAGGACCATGGACCAGATCATGCCCACCGGGTTCGCGATGCCCGCTCCGGCGATGTCCGGGGCGGATCCGTGGACGGGCTCGAACATGCTGGGGAAGCGGCGCTCGGGGTTGATGTTCGCCGACGGCGAGATGCCGATGCTGCCGAGCATGGCCGAGCCGAGGTCGGTGAGGATGTCGCCGAAGAGGTTGCTGGCCACCACCACCTCCAAGGCGGACGGGCGCATGATCATGAGCCCGGCCAGGGCGTCGACGTGCATGCTCCTCGATGCGATGGCCGGGTACGAGGGGCGGATCTCCTCGAAGATCCTGTCCCAGAAGACCATGGAGTAGTTCAGCGCGTTGGACTTGGTGGCGCTGACCAGGCCGGTGCGGCCGTGGCTGACGGCATACTCGAAGGCGTAGCGGATGATCCTGCCCACGCCGGTGCGGGTGAAGCGCGCCTCCTGGACCGCCGTCTCGTCGGGTGTGCCCTCGTTCAGGAAGGCCCCCTTCCCGCAGTACTCCCCCTCGGAGTTCTCCCGGATCACCACGAAGTCGATGTCGTGCCGGGACGCGATCCGCAGCGGCGAGGCGAGCCCCTCGAGGAGCCTTACGGGCCGCAGGTTCACGTACTGGTCGAAGCCCTGGCGGATGGGCAGGAGCAGCCCCTGCAGGGACACGTGGTCCGGCACGCCGGGGAACCCCACGGCCCCGAGCAGGATCGCGTCGCAGTCGGAAAGGATCGTCAGGCCGTCTGCGGGCATCATGGACCCGTGTCTCAGGAAGTAGCCGCACCCCCAGTCGTGCCCCTGCACGGCGAACGAGACGCCGCCGTGGATCTCCCCGAGGACCGGCACGATCCTCATGCATTCGCGCATCACCTCGACGCCGATCCCGTCGCCCGGGATGATCCTGAGTGAGATCTTTCTCATGGTCCGCCCCTGCAGGGCATCATTATCGGGTATGCCGGGGGAAGGCAAGGAGATTAGATACGGTGCGGACGGTTGAAGTGGCACTTCGCTCTGACTTCACGACACGTCTCGTTCACGGGCTCGCAGCACATGCCGTCCCTGCTTATCATGAACAGCTTCCCGCTGCTCGCACGTCTCATTCCTTCCTCGGCTTGGCCGCCTCGGGGAAGTACTCCTGGAAGCACTCCGGGCACAGGCCGTGACTGAACACCGCGTCCGAGTGCTCCTCGAGGTAGTTCTCCAGCTGGTTCCAGTACCCCTTGTCGTCCCTGATCTTCTTGCAGGCCGCACAGATGGGGATGAGGCCGCTGAGCGTCTTGATCTGGTTCAAGGCCTCCCGAAGTTCGGCGTTGAGCCGCTCCTTCTCCTCCTCCATCTCCTTCAGGGCCGTGATGTCCTGCAGGGTCTCCACCGCGCCCAGCAGCTCGCCGTTGCGGTGGTGAATGGGTGCCGCATCGAAGATGAGGTAGCGCCGTTGGCCGCCCACACTGGGGTACCAGCCCTCGGCATGGAGACCGTTGGGGATCAGCAGCGACGGGCCGTGCTGGGTGTAGAGTTCGGTCATGCGCCCCAGGTCGCTGTCCACGATGAGATCGGACAGCGTCTGGCGCCTGGTCTCATAGAACGGCATCCACTGGTCCGTGGATCCGAGCACCTGCGCCGACGGGATGCCGGTGAGTTCCTCGCAGGCCTTGTTCCAGTGGATCACCCGGTGCCTGGAGTCGATGGCGAAGATGGCCACGGCGCAGTTCTGCACCATGGCCTCGAAGACCTCGATCTGGATCAGGGCCGCTTCGTGGCGGTAGGCATCGTCAGCCTCGTCGCTTACGGAGCAGGCGATGTAGTCCAGGAGGTCGTGGTTCTTGTCCCTCTCCCTCATATGCACCCGTCAAGACCGTTATAATGCCCTGCGCGCCCCGATTCAAGATGATACCGGCGTACTGCGCTCACGGCTCCCGGGTAAAGATCCTGCAGGCGGCCCTCTCGTACCAGGTGGGCGCGAAGATCCCCTCGAGGAACCCGTTGTGTCCCCCGTGCTCGTGCATGATCAGGCGGACGTTCGGCCCCAGCCTCAGAGCGCTGAAGTCGTCCGACGGGATGGCCGGGTCGTCCCGGGCCGTCACGATGGTGGTGGGGGTATGCACGCGGGCGAGGTCTTCGGCGCCGATGGCATAGGCACGGAAATAGCCCTCGGTATCGTAGCCGATGGGGTACTTCTCGAACAGGGCGTCCGTCAGGGACCGGAGCGTGGGCCTGGTCATGACGTCCCTGAAGTCATAGAGGTGGGGGAAGAGCTCCTGCTTGCGCCTGAGCGACCTGCGCCACTTCCTGAGGAAGTAGAACCGCAGCAGGGGGCTCGCGTCGATGGCGTCCGTGGCCCTGCCGGGGTCGATGGCAGGGCTGATGGAAACGATGTGACGGAGGCCCCTGATGGGACGCTCCTCGCACCTGCGGGCGATTCTCAGGGCATAGTTGCCGCCAAGGGAAAAGCCCACGAGGTGGCAGGGCAGGCCGCCGGCGAGCCCGCATGCCGCGTCCAGCGCGTTGAAGACCTCGTCCAGCATGATGGCCCGGAAGATGCCCTCGTTCAGGTGGTGGGTGTCGCCATGGTCCCTGAAGTTCAGGCGGAACACGGAAAATCCCCGGGCGTGGAAATACCTGCCCGAGTGGAGGATGTAGGTGGAGGACGCGCTCCCCTCCCAGCCGTGGAGCAGGACCACGAATCCCCGCGGTGTGGGGTGGGGGGAGAGGAAGCCCTGCAGCCGCACGCCGTCGCCCGCGTCCAGGATCAGCTCCCTCGAGGCCCTGAGCATGGGGTTCGGCCCCATGGCGCGGACCCTGGCCGAGGCGAGCACGGTCTGGACGTAGGCGCCCCTGAGGTGCCTCGGGGGGATGAACCTGCCGTTGTCAGTCATGCGCACTCCCTAAAAGGCGGTGGCACAGGACCGCAGGGAAACCGCCGCCTCACGACACCATGAGGTTGAGCGGCTCGATGTAGGCCGGGTCCTCTTTGTCTATGATCTCCACGATGTGCCTGTGAAGGCGCCACTTGTGCTCCTTGAAGATGGCGCGGCCCTTGGTGAAGGTCCGGGCGAAGGCCACGGCCTCCTTCATGAGCTCCTCCTCGCCCTCGCAGGCCTTCACGACCATGTGGCATTCCTCGAGCTCCCTGCCCGTGGCGCGCTTGCCCGAGTACACGAGTTCCTCGAGCTTGTAGTAGGGCATGGCCTTCTTCATCTGGGCGAGCATGCCCGGCAGGAAGGGGATGTTGATGTCCACCTCGGGGAAGCAGAAATATCCGCGGTCCGAGCGCATGAACCGGAAGTCGCAGGTGCAGAACAGGATGGCTCCGTCACCGAAGGCGTGCCCGTTCATGGCCGCGATCACTGGCATGGGGATGGTCAGGATTCGCTTGAAGAGCCGGTTGAGCTCGTACATGAAGGCCTTGATGTCCTGGGTCCTGTTCTTGGCCACGGCGTCCATCATCCAGGTCAGGTCGATGCCCAGGGACCAGTTTTTCTTGTCGCTGGACGCCAGCACGATGGCCTTGACCTCCTGGTCCGCCTCGATCTCGTCCAGGGCGGCGAGCATGTCGGCCGCGAACGTCGGGTTGTGCCTGTTTTCCGCGGTGATCATCGTCAGGATGGCCACGGTCCCATCCTTCTTCCATTCCACTACTGCCATGGCAGCCTCCTCCTGGGGGTTATTTCTCATCCTATCACAGATCGGGCGGGATTTGAAAAACCATTCGGCGGAAATCCCCGTGTCACGGTGAACGCGAGCTGTTCCGGAGGGTGCATGCCGAAGGCTCCTGCCTGGATGATACCCGGTGTAAGGCCCAGGGACGTACCCGTCCATTCTGGGCCCTTGATCCGGACGGGGTATTCTGGGATAACCGGAAGGAGCAACGAGTGCAGGGGTGACGCGCATGTCGTTTCCGGACGCCGCCAGGAGAATCGACCAGCTCAGGGACCTCTACCCGGACAAGTTCCCCGCCGGGCAGGAGATCTTCCGCCGCATCCGAAGGGGCGACCGCATCTTCGTGGGCACGGGGTGCGCCGAACCCAGGCACCTCGTGAACGCCTTCATGGAATACGCCCGGGCGAATCCCAAGGCCTTCTTCGACGCCGAGCTCTCCCACGTGCTGGCCCTGGGCCTCACCCCCCACTCCTTCGAATCCTACCGGCCCAACTTCCGGCAGGACTTCTTCTACATCGCCGACAGCACCAGGGACGCCATCAACAGAGGCATGGCCGACTATACCCCGGTATTCCTCTCGCAGGTCCCGCGCCTGTTCCGGCGGAGGCTCATCGCCGTCGACGTGGCCTTCATCCAGGTTTCGCCGCCCGGCGAGCGCGGCGAGGTCAGCCTGGGCATCAGCGTGGATGTCATGCCGGAGGCCATCAGGCACTGCCCGCTCGTCATCGCCCAGGTGAACACGAACATGCCCTTCGTCCACGGCGAGAGCCTGGTGGACCCCGAGGACATAGACTTCTTCATCCACCACGACGAGCCGCTCATGGAATACGTCCAGACAGGGCCGGACGAGACCGTCCGGAAGATCGGCGCCCATGCGGCAAAGATCATCCCTGACGGCAGCACCCTGCACATCGGGTACGGCAGGGTCCCGGACGGCATCCTGGCGTGCCTGGGGACCAAGAGGCACCTGGGCGTGCACACCGAGCTGCTCAGCGCGGGCATCGTGGACCTCATGAGGCAGGGCGTGGTGGACAATACCTGCAAAACCCTCGACCGCGGAAGGACCGTGGCGTGCATGTGCCTGGGCACCGCGGACATCTACCGCTACCTGCACGACAACCCCGGCATATGGTTCATGCCCGCGGAATACACCAACAACCCGCTCGTCATAGCCCGGCAGGAGAACATGGTGGCCATCGAGTCGGCCATGCAGATCGACCTGACGGGCCAGGCGACGGCCGAATCCATCGGCCAGGATTTCCAGAGCGGCATCGGGGGCCGTGCGGACTTCCTGCGCACAGTGGCCTCCTCCCCCACGGGCAAGGCCATCCTGGCCCTGCCGTCCACGGCACGCTCAGGCACTGTGTCCCGCATCGTCCCGTTCCTGCCCGAGGGCGCCGGGGTCACCTTCACCCGGGGAGACATCCACTATGTGGTCACCGAGTACGGCATCTGCTACCTCCACGGCAAGAATGTCCGGGAGCGCGCCATGTCCCTCATCGCCATCGCCCACCCGAAGTTCAGGCCGTGGCTCGTGGAGGAGGCCAGGCGGCGCCGCCTCGTCTTCGCGGACCAGGCCTTCTACCCGGGCGAGCAGGGAGAGTACCCCCAGGAGCTGGAGACCCACCGGACCACGAGGACCGGGCTGACCGTGCTGCTGCGTCCCATCAAGATCAGCGACGAGGAGATCCACAAGGACTTCGTCTACTCGCTCTCCGACCGGAGCATGTACATGCGCTTCCTGGTCCCCCGCACCGAGCTGCCCAGGGCGGAGCGCCAGCGGCTCGTGGTCATCGACTACACGAGGCACATGGCGATCCTGGCCGTCATCGAGCACGAGGGCCGCGAGGAGATCGCGGGCATCGCCCGCTACGCGGTGGAGGATGACCTCCACCGCGCCGTGCTGGCCATCGTGGTGAAAGACAGCCTCCAGAACCAGGGCCTGGGGTCGGTGCTGCTGGACTACGTGACCTTCCTGGCGCGGAAGCAGGGCCTGCTGGGCTTCACCGGCGAGGTGTTCGCGGACAACCGGCCCGTGCTCCGCATGCTCAACCGGTTCCGTGAAAAGGGCTTCGACGTGCAGCGCACCATCAGCGGGGGCGTGCTCTCACTGACCATAACCTTCAGGGACGCGTGAGGGGAGAGAAAAACCTGGACCGATCAATCCGTCGATTTCTCATCGTTCAGGTATTCTGCTGGTATTCTGCTTGGTGAGAAATCCACGGACTGATCGGTTTCGTTGTAAAAACCACCCGCATCACGCCCCCGCCTCCCCCCGGTACTCGGGCAGGAAGATGGTGAAGGTGGACCCCCTGCCCGGCTCGGAGTGGAGCATGATGCACCCCTGGAACTGCCTCACGATGTTGTACGCGATGGTAAGGCCGAGGCCGGTCCCCTTTCCCCCGGTCTTGGTGGTGAAGTAGGGGTCGAAGACATGGGACACGGTGTGCCCGTCCATGCCCATGCCGCTGTCGGAGACGATCATCCGCACGTAGGGGCCGGTCTTGAGGTCCACGTGCATGCCTGCATACCCCTCGTCCACGAAGACGTGCCCGGTGACGATCCGGAAGGCGCCGCCTTTGGGCATGGCGTCCCGGGCATTCAGCGACAGGTTCATGATCACCTGCTCGAGCTGGCTCCTGTCGGCGAGCACGAGGCATTTCTCGCTGTCCAGGGCAAGGTTCAGTTCGATCTTGTTCCCCATGACCGGGACGAGGAGGTCCTTCATGGCCGCGATCACCTCGTTCAGGTCCACGGCCACGGGTTTGGCGGGCTGCTTCCTGCTGAAGGAGAGCAGCTGCCTGATGAGCGCCGATGCGGAGGCCTTCACGTCCCTGATCTTTCCGATGCTCCTGGTCACGCTCCCGGGGTCGCCGATCTTGAGCAGGACCAGCTCGCAGAAGCCCTCGATGGCGGACAGGTAGTTGTTGAAGTCGTGGGCGATGGTGCCGGCGAGCCTGCCCACGGCCTCCATCTTCTGGGTCCTCGTGAGTTCCTCCTCGAGGAACTTGTAGTTCGTGATGTCGCGTCCCAGGCCCAGGACGCACTCGGTGGCCCCGAAGGTGATGGGCACGGCCGACCAGAGGATGCTCCTCATCTCCCCCGACTTGGTCCTGAACCTCACCTCCTCGTTGCTCAGCGGGCCCTGCTCCCGTATCTTCCTCACGATCCGCTCCCGCACCCCGGCGCTCTCCCACACGTTGATCTCCAGGGAGGTATGCCCGATCACCTCGTCCCGGGTATAGCCCGACGAGTTGAGGTACCCGTCGTTCACGTCGAGGAAGATCCCCTCGTCCAGAGTGGTGATGGAGATCCAGTCAGGGCTTGCCTGGAAGATCTTGGAGAACTTGTCCTCGCTGAGCCTGAGCTCGTCGCGGATCTTCTTCTGTTCCGAGATGTCGATGACGAACCCCTCCAGGGAGAGGAGTCTCCCGTCTGAGGAAAACACGCCTGTGCCCTGCTCCCACACCCACTTCACCCTGCCCCCGGACGAGACGATGCGGTACATGTGCTGGAAGTGCTCTCTGCGGGACAGGGCGGCCTGTATCTCGTCCCATACCCTGGCCCTGTCGTCGGGGTGGATGAGGGCGCCGTACGAGATCGTCCGGTTCGCGACGAGGTCGTCGGGACCATAGCCCGTCAGGGCAAGGCAGCCCTGACTCACGGCCTCCATGGTCCAGTCCCTGTCGTTCCTGCACCGGTAGACCATGCCCGGAAGGTTGCTCGTGAGGGTGAAGAGTTCCCGGTTCCGCTCAGAGAGGTCCTCGGCGGTCCTGATGTGCGCCGTGTGGTCCGAGTACACCTCCACGAGCTCGCCGGAGGGCAGCTTGTACACGAAGCTCTCCCGCCACCCCGATATCCTCTCGTCCCGATAGTAGTAGACCGGCAGGTATTCGCCCTGGCCCGTCCTCCATGCCCGCTGCAGGGCATGGAAGAGCCCCGAGTCACGGGAGCCGGGGAAGACTTCCATGACGGTCCTGCCCAGGACCTTGTCCCTGCCCACGGCATCGATACGCTCCGCTGCACGGTTGAACTCCACGTACTCGAAGTCCTCCCCGTCGCCGATGGCCCGGAACATGGCCACGCCGCTCAGGTTGTTCTCCACCATGGCCCGGTAGCGCGACTCTGCCGTGCTCAAGGCGTCCTCGGAGCGCTTGCGCTCGGTGATGTCGATGGCCATGGACAGGAAATGGGGAGCGGATTCATACTCGAAGACCTTGGTGAAGAGGAGGCAGTCGTGGATTCTGCCGGATGCATGGCGGAACCGCACCTCGCGGTTCTTGACCACGCCCCTGTCCCTCCCCTCGCGAATGACCTCGTCGCGCTGCTCCGTGTCGACCCACAACCCCACATCGATGACCGTTCTGCCGACGAGCTCCTCCCGGGCGTACCCGCTCAGCTCGCAGAAGGCGTCGTTGACGTCCACGATGACACCCTCTTCGATGGTGGTAATGGCCGCGGGTATGGGGTTGAGGTTGAAGCACTGGTAGAAGAGGTTCTTGTCGTCGCTCATGGGTACAGCCCCCGTCCGCAGGACCCGGTCTCCCTGCACGGGCGAACTGCCCCTGCAGGCACTGTGTATCATTGATAACCAAAACACCCGGCCAGTCAATAGAATCTCCGCATACATTCCCTTCCGTACAGGTACATGGCCACACGTGGGTCGACCTGTACACCGCGTCGGCGTTATGATAGTATGCTGTTATGACTGCTGTCATGGAACGTTCCGGCGTGTTCAGGAGGTTGGTGCTCCCCCCGGCCCTCGTCCTCGTCGTCATGGCCGCAGGCACCGCCGCATACGACCACGGGGCCGCCCTGGGCTACGGCGTGTCGGGAACGGCGCGGCTCCTGGTGAACCTCGGTGCCGCGGGCATGTTCCTGAGCATCTGGACGGGGTCCTTCATCGCCCATCCCCTGGCGTACTTCGCGGGTGCCGGGGTGATGGAGCGGATCGCTGCAGGCGTGATCCCCGCGTGCGTGTGGGTGGGCAAGATGCTTCTCGTCTCGTCCTGCATCTATTCCGGCTGGGAGCTCGCCTTCCTGGTGTTCTACCCCCTGGCCCTGAACGCCCTGTGCATGGCGCTCGCGAACACCGGCATCTCCGAGATGGCCTGCACCTTCATCGCAAGGAGGAGGGGATACCCGGAAGAGCGCGTCTTCAAACCCTGGGCAGCGGCCCTGGCCGTGGCGGGGAACACAGTGGTCCTCCTGTCCCTGGCCGGCGGCGGCATCTACTACTTCTACCTCTTCGTGGACATGTACGTCAGGGTCTTCACCTGAAAACGGTCGATAGGGATACTCCATGTCAGACAACCGCACGAGACTCGACGGCGCACCCGGCATGACCCGAAGGGAGTTCCTCCACGCGGGAGCGGGATCCCTGGCCTGGCTCATGAGCGCCGGCATCCCGGGAGTGGCATCCGCCGCCGCGGCTGTCCGGCCCAACATCGTGTTCATCCTGTCCGACGACCACCGGTGGGACCACCTAGGCTGCGCAGGCCACCCCTTCGTGCGTACGCCGGCCCTGGACTCCCTGGCAGCGGACGGGGTGCTCTTCGAGAACGCCTTCGTGGTCACGTCCCTGTGCAGCCCGAGCCGCGCATGTTTCCTCACCGGGCAGTACCCGCACACCCACGGGGTGAGGAACAACATCACGCCATGGAGCGATCGCAACGTCACCTTCCTGGAGATCCTGAAACGGTCGGGCTATGACACGGCGTTCATCGGCAAGTGGCATATGCCGGGCAGCGGCCTGCCGAGGCTCCGGGGAGTGGACCGGTTCGTCTCCTTCACCGCGGAGCGCGGCCAGGGGAGCTACTACAACTGCCCCCTGTACGTGGACGGAGTGTGGAGGGCATCCCGCCGCCCGTACATCACCGAGGAGCTCACGGACCAAGCCATCGAGTTCATTGCCACCAGACGTGAACGCCCCTTCTGCCTGTACCTGGCCCACAAGGCCGTGCACCACCAGTGGCTCGCGCCGGAGAAGTTCAGGGGCATGTACGACCATGTCCGCGACCTGGGCCTGCCCGAACAGGCAGACCCCTGGATCGGCCTGGTGGACAACAACATCACCTACGGCATGCTGGGCAGGCTCGACGACCTGTACCGCCGTTACTGCGAAACCATCACGGCCATGGACGCTGAGATCGGCAGGCTCCTCTCGGCAATCGACGCCCAGGGCCTCAGGGATGACACCCTGGTGGTCTATGCGGGGGACAACGGCTTTCTCTGGGGCGAGCACCACCGGGTGGACAAGCGATGGGCCTACGAGGAGTCCATCCGGATCCCCTTCGTCGCCCGCTGCCCGAGGCTTGTGGACGGGCAGGGGCGCAGGGCCGCGGAGATGGTCCTGAACGTGGACCTGGCTCCCACCCTGACGGCGCTGGCGGGCAGCGCGGAAGGCGCGGGCATGGAGGGCATGAACTTTGCGCCCCTGCTGTCCCGGGGGCCCCATGCCTGGCGCAGCTCGTGGCTGTACGAGTATTTCAGGGACTATCCCTACTCGGTGCCCGACATCCACGCGATCAGGACCGCCACCCACAAGTACGTGGAGACAGGGGGCCGCTGCGGCAGCAGGGAGCTCTACGACGTCGTGAACGACCCGGGGGAACGGCGCAACCTCCTGGGGACCGATGCCGGGGACCGGCTCGCTGCCGGGCTGAAGCGGGAGCTCGACCGCCTCATGGCGCAGGCCGGGAACGGCCGGCACTGAGCGGAACACCTGAAAGGGAGTGCTTCATGGCCACCATTGCCATCACCGACGGCACCATCATCGACGGCACTGCCGCCGCAGGGTTCAGGGGCCATGTCCTGGTGGACGGAGACCGGATCACGGACGTGATACGGGCACCGGCCAGGCCGCCCCGGGCTGACGCCACCATCGACGCACAGGGGTGCGTCGTCTGCCCCGGCTTCATCGACATGCACTCCCACGCGGACTGGCTGCTCTGCCTGGAGGAGAACCCGGACCTGCTGCAGTGTCTCGTGGAACAGGGCATCACCACGGTGGTGGCGGGCAACTGCGGGTTCTCGCCCGCCCCGTTCAGGGAGGACACCTTTTTCCGGTTCCAGCAGCACACCCCGCTGCTGGCGCGGATGCCGGACTTCACCTGGGATACCATGGACGGCTTTCTGGAGCGGATCCGCGAGATCGGCCCGTGCCTGAACGTTGCCGAGCTCACGGGTCATGCGGCGGTGAGGTTCGCCGCCTCCGACACCATGCGCGGCGCCATGAAGCCCGAAGAGCACGCACGGTGCCTGCGGCTGCTTGCAGAGTCCCTCGATTCCGGCGCCTGCGGGCTGAGCTTCGGCCTGGGCTACGAGCCGGGCATGTACTCGCCGCTGACCGAGATCGAGGACTTCTGCCGCATCGCCCGGAGCCGGGGCAAGCCCGTCACCGTGCACCTCAAGGCGCTTTCGATCCTGTCGCCCACCTACCCTCTCACCACCCCCGAGCCCCACAACCTCCTCGCGCTCAAGGAGATGCTGGCCGTTGCCCGCGCCACAGGCATAGCGCTGCAGCTCTCGCACTTCATCTTCGTGGGCAGGCGCAGCTTCCAGACCGCGGGAACGGCCATCCGCATGGTGGAGCTGGCCCGCCACGACGGCGTGGACGTTCAGTTCGACGCCTTCCCGTACACCTGCGGCAACACCACCATCAGCGTGGTGCTCCCCCACTGGTTCCTGAAGAAAGCGCCCCAGGCATACCGCAACCCGTTGCTGAAGCTGAGGCTGAGGCTGGAGCTGGAAGCGGGGTTCCGTCTGGTGGGCTTCATGTACCGCGACTTCCAGATCATGGACGCCGCACTGGAGGGCAACGAAGACCTGAACGGCCTGCGCATCACCGAGGTCGCGCAGAGGTGGGGCATGAGCCCCTTCGACACCCTGCTCAGGCTGTGCGAGCTCACCGGGGGCGGCACCCTCATGCTCTTCCACACCTACAGCGGTGAGCCCGGGAGAGAAGAGGCGCTGGAGGCCGTGCTCTCTCACGACGCGTGCCTCTTCGAAACGGACGTCATCATCAAGGGCAGGGGCTTCCCCAACCCGGCCGCCCTCGGCGCCTTCCCCCGCATCTGCGGCCCCCTGGTGAGGGACAGGAGGCTCTTCACCCTCGAGCAGGCCGTGCACCGGTCCACCTGCGCCAGCGCCCGGCGGTTCGGCCTGAAGGACCGGGGCGAGGTGCGCAAGGGTGCAGTGGCGGACCTGGTGGTCTTCGACCCCCTCACCGTCTCCGATACGCCGGACTCGGGTTCCGTTGCCCCGGGAAAACCCACGGGCATCCGCCAGGTACTCATAAACGGCCGACACGTGGTGAAAGACGGCGCCATGGTGCCGGGGCAACGCTCGGGCAGGGTGCTGCGCACATAGGGGCGGGTAGGGATCATGGAGAGGATAGCCCCATCGAACCTGAAGTGGTTCGGCATCGCGCTGGCTCTCACGTGGGCCTTCGCCGTGTTCCTGCCCCTGGAAAGGTGGCTGTGCCTGGGCATGGGTACCGGGATCACCGGGCTCATCATGCTGGCCTTTGCCGCACTGGGAAGCTTCGGCATGCCCATGAAGGCGAACGCCGACCCGAAGGATGTGGCATCGGGCGGGCTCGGGCTCCTGCTCGGAACCGTGTTGATCTACCTCTTCTCCCGAGGATGAGTACGGACAGAGGATCGCACGCCACAGGCACCGGAAATGCACCGGGGAAGTGGACAAGCCTCTTCCCTGCCCTCGCGGAACAGCCCTTCAGGATCCTCTGGCTCACCATGCTGCCCGGGGTCCTTGCCATGCAGATGTATTTCTTCACCATAGGGTACCTGGCGTTCGAGATCACGGGAGCTGCCAAGTCCATCGGGTACATCTCGCTGGGGTTCGGCATCCCCATGCTCACCCTTTCCCTGGCAGGGGGCATGGCGGCCGACCGCTACCCGAAGCGCATGGTCCTCCTCATCAGCCAGGCGAGCATGGCAGTGGCGGCCCTGATCATGGCCGTCCTGGTCATGACTGAACTTGTCAGGGTCTGGCACCTGGTGATCATCTCCGGCGTCATGGCCACTGCCTTCACCTTTCACATGCCGGCCCGGCAGTCGTTCATTACCGAGCTGACGAGCCCTGCCCGCCTGATGAACGCCATTGCCCTGAACAGTTCGGGGCTGAATGCATGCCGGGTCATCGGTCCTCCCCTTGCGGGGTGGCTCATCAGCAAACCCTGGCTGGACATCGGAGGGGTATGCGTGATCATGGCCGCCATGCTCCTGGTTGTGGTGTTCGGCCTGCTCAGGATCCCTGAGCGTGGAGTGCTCGGCCCTTCAGAGGAGTCCAGCGCATCGAGGGCGGTCCTGGACGGCATTCTCTACATTCGCGGGAACCCGGCACTGTTCGTCCTGCTGGCACTGAGCCTCGCCCCCTTCATCCTGGGCATGCCGTTCCAGGCATTGATGCCGGTCTTTGCAAAGAACGTGTTCGGCGTAGGGCCCAAAGAGCTCGGGTTCCTCATGATGGCAAACGGCGTGGGCGCCTTCCTCGGATCGCTTGTGGTGGCCTCTGTAAGCGGGCTGAAGCGGCCCGGCATGGTGCAGCTCGTGCTCGGGGTGCTCTTCGGCCTGGGCCTGGCGGTCTTCGCTTTCGGACATTCCTATGCCCTGGGGCTGGCGATGATGGTAATCCTGGGGATCCTCTCGTCCTCCTATCTCTCGCTGAACGCCACACTCATCATGGATGCGGCGGACAAACGCTACCACGGCCGCGTCATGAGCGTATACATGCTCACCTTTTCGGCCTTGCCCCTGGGCAACATGCTGCAGAGCGTCTGTGCGGACACCTTCACCGCACCCGTCACCGTGGGCGTGGGCGGCCTGCTGCTGGCGGCATGCGTCCTGATCTTCGGCCTGCTCAGCCCTGCGTACCGTCGAATGACGTACGGTTCCTCCGGGCGTTCAGGGTGAGACTTCCCGGTCAGCAACCCTGGCAGGATTTCCGACACCTTGCCAATCCCTTCCTGATAATGGTTTTTATTAGTGATATTCCATGATGGACAGAACCAGAGAGACACACATATGTCGGTTAATTTACCACTTTTCCCATATCAGAACAGATGATCATACGCCCCGATTGCAGATAACCCTCTGAATAGTATCGAGATAGCATGGCATCTTGCGAAAAGGCCCAATTTATGCATAATATTTTTCATACGTTATTGGTTGAGAGGAGGATGACAAAGAGAACAGGGAGGAGAAAGGCATGAACAGAAAAACACTCATCATCATATTGGCATGCTTGCTTATCCCCATGATATCTTATGCCATCCTGTTCACGAACGTCGACGATCCGGACAATGTCCTCACCGGGTATTCCCCGGCATCATCGAGCACCCTGACCGTGATCATTCTCTCAAGAGGGTTCTTCATCACCCCGACGTCGTCAGACCCTCCGGCGTATCCTGAGTACACCCCCCCGCCGCCTGCGAGAAACCGGCCGGTGAACAGCACCCTCATCCCTCCGGACGGAATACTGCCGCCCGGTACAAACCCGCCCCCCAACGGTGACGGGTACACGGGGGAAAACGGTCAGCCTGTGGCGGAGCCCGTTCCTGAACCCGCCACCTTCATACTCCTCGGACTGGGACTCCTGGGACTGGCAGGGTTCAGGAAGAATACGCGCTAGGGATACGCCCTGTCACCCGTGCATAGCGGAGTGCCCCCACACGGAGGCCTGTGAGGTTTCCGACGCACTGACACTGTCGAGGTATTTAACAACACTGACCTCCAGAAATTATAGAATCATCAGCATATTAGACCGCACAGCGCCTTGAGTCGCTGTCGATATATTTTACACGTATCGGGCGCCCTACCTAACTATCCTGGAATATCTATATGTTACATCAAGGCACACATTATGCAGAAAATTTCCATCTTACTTTTTGAGGAGGTTAGATGTGAAAAGAAGTATTCTTGCAGTCCTGGCAACCGTGGTGTTCGTTTTCGGCATGGCCCCCCTGGCGTCGGCCATCATCATTGACACGCAGCTCGACGCCACCTGGTCCATCTCGTACGGGTACCCTTATGTAATCGATGCATCGGGCTCTGACACGGGTTCAACGTATGCCTCGGTGGATATAACCGGGGCAGTGACCGGTGCGCAGGCAAGCACCACCCTGCAGCTGAACTCCCTCACCATGGAGACGGCGAACCTGGTCTTCGACCTCATGTATGACGGCAACGGATATGCCGGTCAGGGCAGCATGGTGGGATCCGGCACCCAGGCGGCCATAACCTATATCGCCGAAGCGAACACCGTGCTGAACATGTCGTGGTCCTTCGACTACACGGGGACGAACCCCTTCGGCCTGCAGGTCATCCGGCTCAGCGACGGCCAGTCACAGGAGCTGGTGCTGGGGAATTACGGTATCGTTGGCCACCACGAAGGGACCGGGGCCTTTGACCTGCTTGCCGACGAACAGTACATCATCACCACCCTCTTTTCCCCGAACGTCTACGGCGGCATCGGGGGCATCTATGGGGAGCTGAGCGGAAACATCAATTTCGATTTCGGCGGTGGAGCAGCACCTGTCCCGGAGCCGGCCACCATGATCCTTCTCGGGTCAGGCCTCCTGGGCCTTGCAGGGTTCAGGAAGAAGATGAAAAGATAACCGTCCCAATCCACGATGAAGGTGGCAGGGGCGTTCATGCCCCTGCCATTTTTTCACCCGTGTTCCCCGGTTCTCGGCAGGGCATTGCCATGTATCCGCACCCGGACCGCATTACACCCCCAGCGGCGTGTCCTTCCGATGCACCAGCCCCTGGCCGTGGGCGATGAGGTCGCCCGTCCGGTTCCTCACCAGGAACCGGTAGTTTCCCGTCCTCCTGGTCAGGTCCACCTCGCTTGCCTCGGCCACGATGGTGTCTCCGGCCTGCACGGCCTTGAGGAAATTCAGGGTCACGGACAGGGCCATGGCCACGGTGCCGTGGGAGTTGCTGGCAAGCTCGAAGGCCGCGTCGATCACGGAGAACACGACGCCGCCGTGGGCTGTCCTGTGCAGATTCAGGTGCTCGTCCTTCACGGTCATCTCCACCAGGGCATAGCCGGACCGCACCTCCTTCGTCCTGATGTCCAGCATCCTCGCGAAGGGCTCCTGCCCGAAGGCCTCCCTGATCCTCTCCGGGAACCGCTTGTCCATCCGTCCTCCTCACTCCCCCCGCTTGGGGGCACGGTACGTTTCCCCCCATTGTATCCCAGAACGCCATCGCATGCCAGGGCACAGCCCCCCGGAACCGATGGCAATCGTCCATGACCAGTGGTATGGTGAACCCTGCAGTGCATCCATAGGGGGAACGGCATGAAACCCATAGCGGAACGGATCGTGGAGCAGACCTGGCAGGAAGTGACAGCCAGCGATCCCGGCCAGGCCACCGGCGAGATGAAGAAGATCGGCGAGCAGCAGCCCGAGCTGCTGTCCTTCATGATCGAGTTCACCCAGGACCTCGAGCCCCACGCCATCGACATGGGCATCTACCTCTTCTTCGTGGTGTACCGGATCTTCGAGAAGGGGTATGAGGCGACCATCCCCAAGGTCTCTGCGGACGAGATCATCGAGTGCTACGAGGCCAACGCGAACCTCATGGAGAGCCTGGAGTCGGCCCACTACAGGTTCCTGGAGCGGGCCGCCGAGGTGCAGCTCGCCAGCCAGCCCTCCATCATCAAGTACGTGGTGGACGCGTTCTTCGAGATCCCCGAGGAGGACGTGGACCCCCTGAGCGACGAGGATATCGGATACCTCTTCCTGCTCCTGAAGACCGTCATCGACGTGCTGAACACGAAGACGGACCCGGCGTGATCATGCCCGCGCCCCGGTCTCCCTGGAGACGACCCCCCGGAGCCTCTCATGCCTGCATGAGGCCCCTGATCTCCTCGCCGTCGATCTTCTCCTTCTCCAGCAGGATTTCCGCCCCCTTCGTGAGCACGTCCTTCCTGTCCTTCAGGATGGCCAGCGCCACCTGGTACTGCCCGGCGATGATGGCCCCCACCTCGGCGTCTATGGCCTGGGCCGTGGCCTCGCTGTAGTCGCCGCGGGGCTGCTGGCCGAGGTCCAGGAACTGGGAGCGGCGGTCATGGGAAAGGTAGACCTGGCCCAGGGCCTCGCTCATGCCGTACTCCTTCACCATGCTCTTGGCGATGTCCGTGGCCCGGGACAGATCGTTGTGGGCGCCGGTGGAGATGTCGCCGAACACGATCTCCTCGGCCGCGCGCCCGCCAAGCAGGGTGGCGATCTTGTTGAGCAGCTCGGTCCTGCTCATGAGGAACCGGTCGTCGGTGGGCACCTGCATGGTGTAGCCCAGTGCCGCGATGCCGCGGGGGATGATGGAGATCTTCTGCACCGGGTCGGTGCCGGGCAGGCTCATGGCCACGATGGCGTGTCCCATCTCGTGGTGGGCCACCACCTCGCGCTCGTGCCGGTTGATGAGCCGGTTCTTCTTCTCGAGCCCGCCGATGATACGCTCCACCGCCTCCTCGAACTCGGCCATGCCCACCTCCTTCCTGGCGCGTCTCACCGCCAGCAGGGCGGCCTCGTTCACGAGGTTGGCCAGGTCCGCGCCCACCATGCCGGGGGTCATGGCCGCGAGCTTCTCCAGGTCGACATCCGGCCCCACCTTCACTGCCTTGAGATGCACCTTGAGGATATCCTGCCTCCCCTTCCGGTCGGGCCGGTCCACCAGGACGTGCCGGTCGAACCTGCCCGGCCTGAGCAGGGCCGGATCGAGGATCTCGGGCCGGTTCGTGGCGGCCATGAGGATGACCCCTGTCTTGGAGTCGAAGCCGTCCATCTCCACCAGGAGCTGGTTCAGGGTCTGCTCGCGCTCGTCGTGCCCGCCGGTCACGCCGCCGATGCCCCGGGCCTTTCCCAGCGCGTCGAGTTCGTCGATGAAAATGATGCAGGGCGCCTTCTCCTTGGCCTGGGTGAAGAGGTCCCGCACCCGGGCCGCGCCCAGGCCCACGAACATCTCCACGAAGTCGGACCCGCTCATGGAGAAGAACGGGACCC
>JAKPQL010000071.1 GCA_029547045.1 Deltaproteobacteria bacterium
GCTTGAACTCGTCGAGCTTGCTCTTGTGCGCATTGGGCCGTACCCCAACCGGGGCCCCCTGCCGGGCAACTGCCCTGCTCACCGTCTTGGGGTGCACCCCAAGACGGTGAGCTATGTCCTTCTGATAAACCCCTCTCTCAATCTGTGCCTTGATATCCATCCAGTCCTCCTTCTTGAGCATCGGCGTACCCCCCCGGAGTTCATCTCACCCCTCCAAGGGTACCCCCGATCGCTCGTCTCAGGGGACTTTTTATTTCGACATTCAGGGGACATTTAACATCGACAATGACACAGGACGCTGTAGAGACCCACATTGAACAATCAGATCTTGTCATTATCGACAACCTCTCAGCACTGGTTAGATCTGGCAAGGAGAACGAAGCAGAAGGTTGGCTCCCTGTGCAGGAGTGGGCGCTGCGGCTCAGATCAAAGGGAAAGAGCATCCTTTTCATTCACCATAGTGGCAAGGGAGGCCAGCAACGAGGGACATCAAAGCGCGAGGATGTTCTCGATACAGTCATCGGGCTCAAGCACCCGAGTGACTATAGCCCTGAGCAGGGGTGCCGGTTCGAGCTCCACTTCGAGAAGGCCAGGGGCATTGCAGGAAGTGACGTGAAGCCCCTGGAACTACAGATGACCTCGGTAAATGGGATGACGACATGGGCGTACAGAACGATTGATGTAACACGACATGAAAAAATTCTCGAGCTGAAGGAACTAGGGCTCCGTCCGGCCGAGATAGCCAAGGAACTTGGCATCAACCGAAGCACCGTTACACGTCACCTTAAAGTAGGAGGTGGCCAATGAACTGCAACGATGTTGCACGTTGCGCACCCCTACCCGTGCAACACGCAACAAATGGGGGGATTGATGCATCAAGCTCTGCAACATCTGTGCAACAGGAACATGAAGAAGGGCTTACCTCCTTGGCTCGAAGGGTACTAGAACGCAACAAGCATCGCAACGAGGATTCATCAACAACCGAAAAATCATGCAACAAACCATGTGAAAAAAATGAGGTCGATGCAACAACCTGTGCACCACTTAAACCCTATCCCTTCATGACCACCACCGATGACCCAGAGGGCTCCCGGGTGATGCTCTTCAATGTCCCAGGCATCGGTGACTTCTGGTGCGCGGTTGATAAGATGGCCCGGGCTGAAGTGGCGAATGATGGCCTGCCATGCATCCTCCCCGAAGACCTGGCCTTCATCGCCGAAGGAGCAACGAAACAGGACCGTTTCAACCGGCTCCTGGGCAGAGTATCGCACAACCATCCCGCAGTGCAGGGCGTCCTCGATATCTTCCCGGGCGCGAGGGTGACGAGGATCTCCAGGAGGAACGCATCATGATAACCTTGACCATCAACCGACATATCGAGGCCCGGGGGCTCACCTCCCCTGTGGCGGCAGAAATCACCAAGGATCTGACCATGGAGAACCCTGCCTATGTTCAAGCCGAAAAGTATGGGCGATGGACCGGGAACATAGAACGAACACTGAGCTTCTACTCATATGAAGGCCAGACCCTAATCGTGCCCAGGGGATACATCCGGCACCTGATAGCGATCATGGAGAGACAAGGGCTCAAGTACCAGATGGAAGACCATACCAGGTGCCTTTCAGCTGTGGACTTCGACATGCAGGCAGAACTCAGGCCCTACCAGGAGACCGCAGTCCAGGACATCCTTAAGAGGCGTTTCGGTGTGCTCCAGGCGCCACCTGGCGCAGGGAAGACGGTCATTGCCCTGGCAGTGATTGCAAAGAGGAAGCAACCGGCCCTTGTCATTGTCCACACCAAGGAGCTCCTCTACCAGTGGCGTGCACGGGCATGCGCCTTCCTGGGCATGACAGAAGACGAGGTGGGTCTTATCGGTGACGGTCACAGATACATGGGGGACCGGCTCACCATTGCCCTCGTCCATTCCCTGTACAAGGTTGGCAAAGAGATCTCATCCCAGGTGGGCTTCCTCATCGTGGATGAATGCCACCACACCCCGGCGCGCACCTTCACCGATGCGGTGAGCCTCTTTGACTGCAGGTATATGCTTGGCCTAAGCGCCACCCCGTACCGGCGGGATGGGTTGACCAGGACCATCTATCTCTACCTCGGGGACCGGGTGCATGAGATCGATCACAACGCCCTCATCGAAGAGAACCACATCATGCCCGCTCAGATCGTGGCGCGAGAGACATCCTTCGATTACCCGGACCCTGCGGGAGACTATCAGGGATGCATCCAGGCCCTTACCCTGGATGCAGACCGAAACGAGATGATCCTTTCTGATGTGGAGGCCGAGGAAGCCCAGGGCAGCGGGATTGCCCTCGTTCTCTCCGACAGGACTGAACATTGCCACCGGCTGCACCGAGGTCTTCTGGCACGGGGCATCGAGACCAGGCTACTGACCGGCAGCACAAAAAAAAAGGAGCGGGCTCAGACTGTAGCTGAATTGAACGCGAACAAGGCCCGCGCTCTCGTGGCAACCGTGCAACTCATCGGAGAAGGCTTTGACCTGAAACAACTCTCCAGCGTGTTTCTGGCTACCCCTATCAAGTTCAGCGGGCGGGTCAAGCAGAGTGTGGGCCGCGTGCTCCGGACTCATGAGGGCAAGGAGACAGCCAAGGTCTTCGACTACGTAGACAGGCCCCCGGTACTCAGTGCAGGTTTCAAGGCACGGTGTCGGGCATATCAGGAGATGGGATGCAAAATTGCGAAGTGAAAAGCAGACTCACAGGAGTCAAAGAAATATGTGCCTACCTTGGGTGGAATGAATCAAAATTTTATAAGCACCTGCCAGCGATGAGGGAATGCGGGGCCATTCTGTATGAGCTATATGGAAGGCCCCCGAGAAAACGCGTATGGACACTTACCTGTCTTCTGCATCACTGGCTTGTAATGTCTGCCCAGAATGGCAAGGTCTTCTGAGCAATAATCATGGGAGTGCTTAGTGAGAGAGCTTGAGTGAGAGAGCTTGAGTGAGAGCCTTGAGTCAGTACATAACGCACATTATATCTGAATATCCTCGCAATGCTGGGATATGATCCAAGGAGTGCAATATGGCTATATCAGAAGGAAGGAGAAGATACTTGTCAGCACAGATGCTCATAGGTCTTGAAGAAATAGCGGCTTACATGCACTGGAGCCTGAGAAAAACAAAGAGCCGGGTTCGTGAACTACAGAATTCGGGTGTATTATTCACCATGAAGATGGGACGCCCTCCCCGGCCTGTGTACTGCACCATTACATCAGTCCTCAATAATTGGATCTGCCTCAAGGCTGAGAAGAGAGAGCCCCTGTAATATGCAATGAACCCCCTTTGACACCCCTGAAGAATCACAAGATATTATTGATGATGGTTTTGGGCATGTTTTATGATATTATTTATTTATTGCCAATCTATTCTATTATTTTAGCTTTTCGGGGGGTTAAGTATGAGTAAATCAACATTATTTCTTATCTGTTTCATATTATTCTCGCTATATGGCTGCGGTGGCGGTGGAGGCTCATCAAGTGAATCTGAGGCTCCCACAATAGACATAACAGGCTCGTGGTATGGATTCTGGTACAGTGCATATAGTGATGGGGGTGAAATTCTATTAAATCTTTCACAAAACGGCTCCAAAGCTTCAGGAACAGCGACAATTTCAGGGTCTCCATGTTTTTCAGGGGGAAGTGTATCAGGTGCCATTTCCGGAAATAACTTTGCTGGGTCTGTAAGGGCAGGTGGGATTAGGGTTGATATCAATTTTACTGTCACCAATGACCAAATGAACGGAACCTATTCTGTTATCTCAGGGGGTGCTTGCACTGGCGATTATGGTACGTTATCGGCAGCAATACAATGATACTGTTCTCAGGACAGATATGTAATTGCACCTCCTATTTGCCCCACCGAATGCCCTTCTTGATTGCCCTTCTGAATGACTATCTGATTGCTCTTTGGCAGATAGATTGACATCTGATGGGTGTTCCTTTATTTCTGTAATTACATCCATCTGAGCAAAAACACCTTTGATCTTTTCCAGCGTAGTCACCCGAAGATAATTATAATGAGGGGGTATGTGGAATGAACAAAATCCAAAGATATATCCTACTTTCATGCGCTGGGATCATTCTACTAATGCTTATATTTCCTCCTTTCCACATGGTCTGGGGGGGTAAAACGCTTAACACAGGCTATGCCTTTTTATTTACACCGCCCTCTCCAGAAGGTTTCCAGAGGATCAGCACCGTTGATGTTGGAATGCTTCTGACACAATGGGCAGCAGTTATTATAGTTGGAGGGGCGTTGTGGCTTTCTATGAGAAAATGAGAAGCTCTCTAGAATATTAGACAGTATACAGGTCACAAAAAACGCTTATAGATTTTTTCCCGGTAGCCCCACGGTAGCCCGAGCATTTCTGATGATAAATTGGTTTTCGTAGATTGGCTCTAGAACAAGTGCGCCCAGCAAGACTCGAACTTGCGACCTTTGGATTCGTAGTCCAACGCTCTATCCAGCTGAGCTATGGGCGCACACGGGGCTTGAACTCCCTGCTTATAGAAGGATTCTCTCTCTGAGTCAATATCTCTTGATAATCAAAGAGGGGCCTGCAAAGGCCCCTCTCCATTCATTCACAACCAAGAAAACCTACTTGGACTTCTCCCAGTTCTCCACGACCCTGAGCTTGATCTCGGCTCGGTGCAGCCTCTTCTCCCACTTCTCGAGGTCCGGGTCTTCCTTGCCGAGCTGGCGGATCTTCTCCTGGGCCTGCTCCATCTCGGCCTTCACCTCGTCTGTCTTGATGTCCTCGGCCATCTCCGCGGTCTCGGCGAGGATGATCACCCGGTTGGCGATGACCTCGGCGAATCCGCCGCCGCAGGCCAGGTAAATGTCGCGGTCCTCGGTACGAACGATGATCTGGCCAGGTTTCAGCGTGGTGAGGAACGGGGTGTGCCCGATGAGCACGCCGAACTCACCCTGGCTGCCGGGCGCGACGACCTCTATGGCCTTGCGGCTGAGCACCGCCTTTTCGGGGGTGACCACGTCAAGCTGCATGTATTCTTCAGCCATGACTCTTCTCCCTTAATCCGCTGCCAGCTTCTTCGCCTTCTCGATGACCTCTTCGATGGGGCCCACCATGTAAAATGCCTGTTCGGGGAGGTCGTCCAGCTCGCCGGCCACGATCATCTTGAAGCCCTTGATGGTGTCCTTGAGCTCGACGTACTTGCCTGGCATGCCGGTGAACTGCTCTGCAACGCTGAACGACTGGGACAGGAACCGCTGGATCCTTCTGGCCCGGGAGACGATGAGCTTGTCGTCCTCGGAGAGCTCGTCCATGCCCAGGATGGCGATGATGTCCTGCAGCTCCTTGTACTTCTGGAGGATCTGCTGCACCTGTCGGGCAACGGTGTAGTGCTCCTCGCCCACGATCTTCGGGTCAAGGATACGCGAGGTCGAGTCGAGCGGGTCCACGGCCGGGTAGATGCCCAGCTCCACGATCTGCCGGGAAAGAACCGTTGTGGCATCAAGGTGGCTGAACGTGGTGGCAGGGGCCGGGTCGGTGAGGTCATCGGCGGGCACGTAAATGGCCTGCACCGAGGTGATGGACCCCTTGGTGGTCGTGGTGATGCGTTCCTGGAGCTCGCCCATGTCGGTGCCCAGGGTGGGCTGGTATCCCACGGCGGACGGCATGCGGCCCAAGAGAGCGGACACCTCCATACCTGCCTGGGTGAACCGGAAGATGTTGTCGATGAAGAGCAGCACGTCCTGGTTCTGCTCGTCGCGGAAGTACTCCGCAACGGCCAGACCGGACAGACCCACGCGAGCGCGTGCTCCCGGGGGCTCGTTCATCTGGCCGTAGATGAGCGCGGTCTTGTCGATAACGCCGGACTCCTTCATCTCGAGCCAGAGGTCGTTCCCCTCGCGGGTGCGCTCACCCACGCCCGAGAACACGGAGTAGCCGCCGTGCTTCTTGGCGATGTTGTTGATGAGCTCCATGATGAACACCGTCTTGCCCACGCCGGCGCCGCCGAACAGTCCGATCTTGCCGCCCCTCATGTACGGGGTGAGCAGGTCGATGACCTTGATACCGGTCTCGAAGGATTCGATGGATGTGGACTGCTCCGTGAACTTCGGGGGCTCGCGGTGGATGGGAAACTTCTTGTCCGTGTTCACCGGCCCTGCCTCGTCCACGGGTTTTCCCACCACGTTCAGGATGCGGCCGAGGACCGCGTCACCCACCGGGATGGAGATGGGCGCCCCGGTGTCCTTCACCGGCATGCCCCTGACCAGCCCGTCGGACGAGTCCATGCAGATGGTGCGTACCGTTCTGTCTCCGAGGTGCTGGGCAACCTCGAGCACCAGGTTGTCCTCTTCATCCGAGATGAAGGGGTTGGTCACGAACAGGGCGTTATATATGTTCGGCAGCTCTCCCTGGGGGAACTCGACGTCCACAACAGCGCCGATGACCTGTGCGATCTTGCCAATGTTCATATGTTCACTCCTCCCGATCAGATCCTGTATGTAGTAGTTATCCCTTCAGGGCCTCGGCGCCGCCCACCACTTCCATGAGCTCGGTGGTGATCGCCGCCTGGCGTGCCCTGTTGTACTTGATGTTCAGCTTCCCGATGACCTCTCCCGCGTTCTTGGAGGCGCTCTCCATGGCCGTCATGCGCGCGCCGTGCTCGGACGCGGCTGACTCCAGCAGGGCACGGTACATGAAGATCTTGAGGCTCAAGGGCAGCAGCGCCTCCAGCAACACATCCTCGGAGGGCTCGTAGAGGTACTCGACGTTCATCATGTCGTCCTCCACCTCCATGGGTTCCACGGGCAGGACCCTGTCCTCGTGCATGATCTGGGTCATGGCCGAGCGGAACTCGTTGAAGAAGATGGTGAGCTCATCGTACTCGGCGTTCACGTATCCCTTGATGAGGTCGTCGCAGATCTCGCTGGCCAGCTCGTAGCTCGGCTTGCCGATCACATAGGTGGCGCGCTTCTTCACGTCCCTGCGCTTGTAGTAGTCACCGGCCCTCTTGCCGATGAGCACCAGAGAGAGCTCTTCGTATTTGTCTTTGTTCGCCTTGATGAACGTGTCTGCCCGGCGGAACAGGTTCTGGTTGAACGACCCGCACAGGCCCCTGTCGGACGCGATCACCACCAGCACGGCCCGCTTGGGCTCGCGTACTCGGAGCAGCGGGTGCATGTCCGGGTTGGTCCTGGTGACCAGGGACACGAGCACCTCGCTTGTCTTGATGGCGTACGGCCGGGCCGCGATGATGTCGGTCTGGGCCCTGCGGAGCTTGGCTGCCGCCACCATGCGCATGGCCGAGGTGATCTGCCTCGTCTTCTTGACCGAGTTGATCCTCTTGCGTAAGTCCTTTAAGCTAGGCATCGAAAAGCTCCTATTCCACTACGAATATCTTCTTGAACTCCGCAATGGCGTCCTTGAGGGCCTTCTCCGTATCGGCCTCGAGCTTGCCGGTCTCGCGGACGGTCTTGAGGATGTCCGCATGCTTGCTGTCCATGAAGGCGAAGAACTGGTCTTCGAACTTCCTGATGGCGCTCGCGGGGTACTCGTCGAGGTGTCCCTGGGTGCCCACGTAGATGATGACCACCTGACGCTCGACGGGCAGCGGCTTGTACTGGGGCTGCTTCAGAAGTTCCATGAGGCGCTCGCCGCGGTTGAGCTGGGCCTGGGTGGCCTTGTCCAGATCGGAGCCGAACTGGGCGAAGGCGGCCAGCTCGCGGTACTGGGCCAGGTCGAGGCGCAGCGTTCCCGCGACCTTCTTCATGGCCTTGATCTGGGCGTTGCCGCCCACGCGGGAAACCGAGATGCCCACGTTGATGGCGGGCCTGAAGCCCGAGTAGAAGAGGTCGGTGTCCAGGAAGATCTGGCCGTCCGTGATGGAGATGACGTTCGTGGGGATGTATGCAGATACGTCGCCCGCCTGGGTCTCAACAATGGGCAGTGCGGTCAGCGAACCGCCTCCCAAGGCATCGCTCAGCTTGGCTGCGCGTTCGAGGAGCCGGGAATGCAGGTAGAACACGTCACCGGGGAAAGCCTCGCGTCCCGGGGGCCGCCTCAGCAGGAGCGAAAGCTGTCGGTAGGCCTGTGCCTGCTTGGTGAGGTCGTCGTACACGCAGAGTGCATGGCCGCCCCGGTCGCGGTAATATTCACCGATGGCGCAGCCGGAATAGGGGGCGATGTACTGGAGGGGCGCGGGGTCAGATGCAGTGGCAGCCACCACCACCGTGTACTCCATGGCGCCGAACTGCTCGAGGGTCGCCACTACCTGGGCCACGGTGGACTGCTTCTGGCCCACCGCCACGTAGATGCAGATCACTCCGTTGCCCTTCTGGTTGATGATGGTGTCGATGGCGAGCGCGGTCTTGCCGGTCTGGCGGTCGCCGATGATGAGCTCGCGCTGGCCGCGCCCGATGGGGGTCATGGCGTCGATGGATTTCAGACCGGTCTGGAGAGGCTCCTTCACGGGCTGGCGCTTGACGATGCCCGGGGCCTTGATGTCGACGGTGCGGTATTCCTCTGCCTCGATGGGGCCCTTGCCGTCGATGGGCTGCCCGATGGCGTTCACCACCCGGCCCAGCATGCCCTTGCCCACCGGGATCTCCACGATCCTCTTGGTGCGCCGGGCCTGGTCGCCTTCCTTGATGCCCACGCTCTCACCGAAGAGCACGCATCCCACGTTATCCTCTTCGAGGTTGAGCGCCATGCCCATGATGCCGTGGGGGAACTCGATGAGTTCGCTCGACATGACGTTTCTCAGGCCGTAGACGCGGGCGATACCGTCGCCGACCGACAGGATGGTCCCGGTTTCGGCGACATCGACTTCCTTCTCGTAGCCCTTGATCTGCTCTTTGATAATCTTGCTTATCTCTTCCGCCCTGATCTGCATCCTACATCTCCCCTTTTAGACTCTGTTTTAATCTGGCTATCTGCGTCTTGACGCTGCCGTCGTAGACCATGCCCTCCACCTCGGCGATGAGTCCGCCGATGAGGGAGGGGTCTACAGAGACGTCAAGATCCACTTCCTTCTTCACCACCTGCTTGAGCGCACCGGAGATGCGCTCGATCTGGGCCTTGTCCAGGTCCATGGCGCTCACCACGGTTGCCCTCACCCTGCCGGAGGCCTCGTCGAGGATCTGGCGGTAGGCATCCAGGATGGACTCCAGATACACGAACCGGTCCTTTTCGAGCAGGATGTTGAAGAAGTTCTCCGTGTACTTGGAAATCTTTACCTGGCCCCCAATCTGCCCCAAGATCCGCTTCTTGAGGGTGATGTCGTACAGCGGACTCTCCATGAGGGAGCGCAGCTCATCGCTCGCCCGCAGGACATCCATGATGGCATCCATGTCCTTGAGGAACGTGTCCTGAAGGCCCTCTTCCCTGCCCAGGTCGTACAGCGCCCTCGCGTATCGTTTTGCTACGACGTCGTCTTTCAAGGCTACCTCACTACCTTATTTAAATAGTCTTCAAGGATACGCTTCTGGTCTTCCGGCGTCATGCTCTTGGTGATCATGCTGGAAGCCATGTCTCCGGCCATTTCCACCACGTGTTCCTTGAGCTCGTTCTTGGCCTTCACCACTTCCTGGTCGGCCGTCCACCTGGCCTGCTGGATGATGCGTTCCGCAGCCGCCTTGCCCTCCTCGATGATGCGGGCCTTCTCGCTGCCCAGCTCGCCCATGATGGCGGTCTTGATCTCCTGGATGTCCTTTTCCACATTCTTGAGCTTCAGCTGGATGTCCGCGTACTGGGCCTCGGCGTCCGCCTTTGCCTTGTCAGCCTCGTCGATCATCTGTGCGATCTCGTCCCTGCGGTCAACGAAGTACGTCTTGATCTTGTCCGCCAGGAGCTTCCACAGCAGGGCCATCAGGATAATGAAGTTGACGACGCGCCAGACCATGGTCATCGTGCCGCCTTCTTCCTTGCCGCCGCCTTCGCCACCGGAACCGAACACCAGCGCAGCACAGATCATGAGAACGACTGGGACCAGAGAGACTGCCAGGGGAAGGATCTTCCTGATTCTGCTCTTCATGCCACTTTCCTCCCCAAGATTTGCTGGGCAATGGTGGACGCCATGACACCGAGCTCGGGCTCCAGCTCCTTCTTTGCCTGGGAAATCTCGGAGGCCATCTGCTGCTGCATCTGCGATATGATGTCCTCCGCTTCCTTGCGCGCCTTCTCGATGATCAGGTTCGCCTCGTTGGACGCCTCGCTCCGCGCGGCATTCTTGGCGTTCATGGCATCGACCTTGGCTGCGTAGAGCTTCTGGTTATAGTCGCCCATCAGGGCTTGACCTTCCTCGACCACCTTCTTCGCCTGCTGCTGCTGGCCGTCGATCCTCTGATCCCGTTCTTCCAGAACCTTCAGGATGGGCTTGTACAGCACGATGTTCAGGAGAAATATGAGAGCGAGGAAATTGATAATCTGAATGATAAGGGTGAAATTTATTTCTATCAAAACCTGCCTCCTTAGACGTTGGTGCCCGAGAAAGGGTACGCATCAGGAAAAGCCGCCCTTCTCAACCGTTGCCCAAGATGCTGCCGTCCCACTTCCTGCCGATGTCCATCAGAACCGACGAAGGTCCGACTGCCCGATCGTTGGCGGTCGAGAGCGCCACAGTGCTTCAGGCCTGTACCGACCACCGGCCTTCATCGTAACACGGGAATGTTCGTCGAACTACCGGCAAACCTTCTTCCCAGCAGGCCTCATTCATCTTCCAGACACGGCCTTGACTGAATGGCTGTTCACTCATTCAGATCAATTTTCCCTATCATTTCAAACTCGATGATGTCAAGGATTTTATTGCCTCCCCCCGGGGGTGGATCGTGATCGAGGTCAATGGGGGCCCGGTTCATTACCACCCGAATATACTCATACATTGTTATTCCATCACGCAGGGGGCGTCCGGGGAGAGGATGTTCGCCTCCCCGTGGGCTCCGTGATGGCCCTGCACCACTTGCAGCCATGTATGTCTTGTGATATCTCAAGAAAAGCATGGTTGCTTTCCGCACGATGACCCTCAGGGTCGACAGGAAGGATATCTCTTACATACATTATATTATGGAAGGGTACGACGGCCTCGGCATCGTCAGCACCGACGACCCCCTGCTCGGAAGGCTCACCGTCGCCTACCCTGAATGCCGCGGCGGTGACATGTCCGACCTCATCGCCGCGTTCCGGAAAGAGGGGGTCATAAAGGAGGTTATCGGGATATGAAGAAGACAGGTCGCCTCTTCCTCTCGGCTCTCGCTGCAATGGCCGCCCTGCTCCTCATGGGCATGGGGAGCGCCGGATCCCCGGGACAGACGCCGGCCGATTCGCCCTTCACCGCAAAGGTCAGGGACACCTCCAACAACGAAATAAGCATCTCGTCGGTGACCTTCGACGGCCAGGCCACCTTCAATGTCCTCATGGGGAAGGGAAGGATCCAGATCCCCCTGGAGAACATCTCCCGTATCGACGTGAAGGACGGCGGAGTATGCGTCACCCTGAAGGGAGCGGGGTCTCTGTGCAACCTCAAGACCAGCGGCATATCCAGGATCTACGGGAAGATACCCTACGGATCGTACCAGATATCCCTGAAGGATGTGGTCTCCATTGATATCACAAAGGCGAAGCAGTGAATGGCCTTGATATCATATCCCTGATCCTGATCGTCGTCTTTACCGGCCTGGGCGTTTACCAGGGACTGATCAAGAGCGTCTCTTCCCTTGTGGCCCTCATCGGGGGACTCATCCTGGCCAAGAGATTTTCCGTGCAGGTGTCGCATTTCCTTTCCGCCCTGCATGTGGCCGACGTGCGCGGTGTTCTCGGGTTCATCGTCGTCTTCATCTTCTTCTTCATCATCATCAAGATCTGCATGTACCTGTTGCAGAGGATCCTGAACGCGTCAGTACTGGCGACCTTCGACACAGCCTTCGGGGGTCTCTTCGGCTTCATCAAGGGGTTTCTCATCGTCCTCATGATCGCTGCCATGCTCCAGGTGGTCCTTCCCAGGAATTCGGCGATCCTGGTGAACTCGAAGACGCTCCCGCTGACGAAGAAAGCCACAGGCATCGTCATGGGGTTCATTCCCGAACAGATGCAGCCCTACATCCAGCAGACCACCCGGAAGATCATCCGGTGAGGCATCCCCGAGAGGGGATGCTCTCGGCAGGGGACGTGCTATTCCGGATGCTCCACATCGGCACCCTCCTCAAGGATGATGTCCTCCATGTCCAGGACATATTCCTCCACGTCCTCGTCGGCTTCCATGGGGGTGCCGTTCTCGTCGGGCATGGACCTGAGGTCGGATTTCGCCTTGGACAGTGAACGCTTGCGCTTCCGCCTGAGCATGCGCTTGGTCTCTTCATTGTTCTGGTCTTCACCGCAGGAAGGACAGAGGGGCTGTGGCTTGCCCAAGTCGTAGAATTTCGTGCCGCATTTATAGCATTTATATCGTGTCCCGAGATCGGCCACAGTGTTCTCCTTTACGAAGTATGAGTGCATATACTCAGCGTGTGCCTCAGAGGTTGTCAAGGAAAATCTACAGGCACGTCACGGGGAGAAGGCACGGGCAGGAACACTACGATCACCCGGTCGGATAACCATGACCGACACCCGCCCGGTCATCCCGGATCGTGGTCCCCAGGGCCATGACAATAGCGTTTGACTATTGGGGACTCCTTACATAATCTAGGATCTGCCATGGATCGCTCCACTGTCCGCACAGATCTGTTCATTGAGGGAACCGGCCTCCACACGGGAAAAACGGTCTCCGTCCACATCCGGCCCTCAAGCGGCGGCATCACCTTCATCGCCGGGGGGAGGCGCATTCCCGCAACACCCGCCAACGTGGTGGACACCCGTTTGAACACCACCATCGGGGACGGGACCGCAAGCGTCTCAACCATCGAGCACCTCATGGCAGCCCTGTACGGCTTGGGCATCACCGACTGCGATATCGAGGTGTGCGGTCCAGAGCTGCCTGCCATGGACGGATCGGCCCTGCCCTTCTTTCTCAGGATCAGGGAAGCGGGGACCGAGGCGCTCGGTTCTCCGAGCCCCCCCATCGTACTCGGCGAGACGGTCCGCGTCGAAGAGGGAGATTCATGGGTGGAGGCTGTTCCGGGACCGTTCTCCCTGCATTACGAGATCGACTTCGCCGACCCGGCCATCGGGCGCCTGCAGTATGACTTCCATGGCACCGACTTCGCAGGCCTCATCGCCCCTGCCCGCACCTTCGGCCGCATGCAGGACGTCCAGATGATGCGGTCCGCCGGGCTCGCACTGGGTGGAGGCCTGCACAACGCCGTGGTGGTGGACCACGACCGGGTGGTCAACCCCGAAGGCCTCAGGTTCCCGGACGAATACGTGCGCCACAAGGTCCTGGACTTCCTGGGCGATCTGTGGACACTGCAGTCGCCACTGCAGGCATGCCTGCGGGCGTTCAGGGCCAACCATACGCTGCATAACCGCCTGGCACGGGCCATCTTCCAGGCCATGCAGGGGTGAGCTCCATGTCCAAGAAGACCAGGGAGATGATCATCATCGCGGCCATCATCGGCGTGATGATCCTTATGAGCATCGCCAAGACCAACCTGAGCAGCCTCGGCCTGATACCATCGAGCAACGCGGTGATCTTCACCATCATCAGCCTGAACGTGGTCCTGCTCATCCTGGTGGTCTTCCTGGTGACCCGCAACGTGGTGAAGCTCATGCTGGAGCGCCGCAGGGGGGTGCTCGGCACGAGGCTCCGGACCAAGCTGGTCACGGCCTTCGTGACCCTCACCATCTTCCCCACCGTGATCCTGTTCTTCGCCAGCGTGGTCTTTCTCAACCGGAGCATGGAGGTGTGGCTCTCCACGGAGGTGGAAAACGCCATCGAGGAGTCCATGAACGTGGCGAGCATCTACTACCAGGAGTCGTCCACGGACGCCATCCAGTATGCCACCTCCATCGCCATGGAGATCACGAACCGCAGACTCCTGAAGGAGGAGAACCTCAACGCCCTGCACTCCATGCTCAAGGAGAAGATGGCCCTGTTCCGGCTGTCCTCCGTGGTGGTCTTCTCAGCCCAGGAGGAGGAGCTCGTCAAGATCCTCTCCCCGGATATCAGCGCCGATGCCATGCCAAGCCCGGAATCCACCAACGTTCAGGCGGCCATGCAGGGCAAGAGCCTCTCCATGGTGGTGCAGAAGGGCAATGCTGACATCATCGAGGGGATCGTGCCCATCAGGTCCTCCTTCAACCCCAACGACGTGGTGGGAGTGCTCGTGGTGGACTTCTTCGTCCCCGAGAGCCTCTCGGGCAGGCTCAGCCTCATCAAGCGGTCCTTTTCCGACTACTCCCAGATTTTGAGGCTCAAGGGCCCCATCAAGACGAACTACATCATCCTGCTCACCTCGGTGACCCTGCTCGTCATCTTCTCCGCCGTGTGGTTCGCCCTGAACATAGCCAAGGGCCTCATCAATCCCATCGAGAAGCTCGTGGAAGGCACCCAGCGCATCTCAAAGGGCGATTTGGGGTTCAAGATCGACGTCCAGGCCGACGACGAGCTGGGGATCCTGGTGGACGACTTCAACATCATGGTGGACGACCTCAAGACCTCACGTCGGAACCTGGAGAGCGCATACAACGAGATATCCGCACGGAATCGCTACATCATGACGGTCCTGAACACCATCTCCACCGGGGTCATCACCATCAACCGTCAGGACCAGGTCGCGCTCATCAATCCCTCCGCCCAGACGCTCCTGGGTCTCACCCCGAGCAAGGTCGTGGGAAGGGCCGCATCGGAGGTGCTCTCCGGAGAATACCAGCCGCTGTACAACGAACTGGTGGCGGGTCAGAAGAACTCCCGTTCGTCCACAGTGCAGAAACAGCTCCAGGTGTCCGTGGGAGGCAAGCTCCTCACGCTGCTCGGGCAGGCCTCCCCGCTCCATGCGGAGAACGACGAGAGCATCGGCCTTCTCATCGTGTTCGACGACCTCACCCAGCTCCAGCGCATGCAGCGCATGGCCGCCTGGCGCGAGGTGGCGCGCAGGATCGCCCACGAGGTGAAGAATCCGCTCACCCCCATTCAGCTCTCGGCCCAGAGGCTCAGGCGCCGGTACCTGGACAAGCTCGGCGACGACGCGGAGGTCTTCGACGAATGCACCCGGGTCATCATCAACGAGGTGGACGTGATGAAGCGCCTGGTGAACGAATTCTCCGCCTTCGCCAAGATGCCCACCTCCATGCCCGTGCCCGACGATCTCAACCGGGTGGTGGCGGATTCGGTGGCCCTGTACCGGCAGGCCCACCAGGAGGTGGAGTACACCCTCGATCTGGACGAGCGCATGCCCAAGGTGGACATCGACGGCTCCCAGATGAACAGGGCCGTCACCAACCTGCTCGAGAACGCCACCACGGCGATCCTGGAGGCGACGGCACCGGTGAAGAAGATCACCATCCGGACATCCTACGACCCCGAGCTTCACATCGCCACCCTGGACATCATGGACACGGGACCGGGCATCCCCAAGGTGGTCAAGGAACGGATGTTCGAGCCCTACTTCTCCACCCGCAGGGGAGGGACAGGCCTGGGCCTGGCCATCGTGAACCGGATCATTGCGGACCACAACGGGTTCATCCGCGTGCGCGACAACGAACCCTGCGGGACCGTGTTCAGCATAGAACTGCCTGTCAAGGAGTAACCATGAAACAGACCATACTCATTGTGGACGACGAGGAGAGTATCCGGCTCTCGCTGAAGGGGGGGCTCGAGGACGAAGGGTACAACACGGTGCTGGCCTCGTCCGGGGACGAGGCCCAGAAGATCATCGAGAAGCAGGACCTCGACCTCATGCTCCTGGATGTCTGGATGCCCGGGAAGGACGGTCTGCAGACCCTGGAAGAGATCAAGCGCGACGGTTACAGCATACCGGTCATCATCATGACCGGCCACGGCTCCATAGAGACCGCCATCCGTGCCATGCGCCTGGGTGCGCTGGACTTCATCGAGAAGCCTCTGGACCTCAATAAGATCATCATCACCATCAACAACACGCTTCACCTCAAGGCCCTGGAGGAGGAGAACGCCCTGCTGAAGAAGAAAACCGAGAAGGACGACGAGATCATCGGGAACTCGCCGCCCATCCTCAGGCTCAAGGAGCAGATCGACAGGGTCTCGCCCACGGACGCGTGGGTTCTCATCCTGGGAGAGAACGGCACGGGCAAGGAACTCGTGGCGAGGCGAATCCACAAGAACAGCAGGAGGGCGGACCACCCCTTCGTGGAGGTGAACTGCGCCGCCATCCCGCAGGAGCTCATCGAGAGCGAGCTGTTCGGCCACGAAAAGGGTGCCTTCACCGGCGCCACGGAGCGCAAGCGGGGCAAGTTCGACCTGGCACACAACGGCACACTGTTCCTGGACGAGATCGGCGACATGAGCATGCCCACCCAGGCCAAGATCCTGCGTATCCTCCAGGAGCAGCGCTTCGAGCGGGTGGGTGGGGCGCAGACCATCCAGGTGGATGTCCGGGTGCTCACGGCCACTAACAAAAACCTGGAGCAGGAGATCGCCGAAGGCAGATTCCGCCAGGACCTCTACTACCGGCTGAACGTGATCCCCATCCACGTGCCGCGTCTCATCGACCGCCGGGACGACATCCCCGAGCTGGTGGAGCACTTCCTCAAGCTCTTCTCCCCCAACAAGGGGGGAAGGAAGACCATCACCGAGGGTGCGGTGAAGAAACTCATGCAGCACGACTGGCCGGGCAACGTGCGCGAACTCAAGAACATCATCGAGCGACTCGTCATCATGACCCCATCCAACACCATCACCGCAGACGACATCATCCCGCTGGGCACCCGCGCAGCCACCGAGATGGACCGGATATTCGACATGCAGGAGCTCAAGGACGCGCGCGCCGAGTTCGAGAAGATCTTCATCGAGCGCAAGCTCCTCCAGTGCGGCAACAACATCTCCAAGACCGCAGACCTCATCGGCGTGGAGCGGAGCAACCTGCACCGCAAGATCAAGAGCCTGGGGATCGATGTGGACTGAGACCGGAACGATACGCAAGGACCCGGGCGGCAGGCTGAACGTCGCCCTGGTGTATCCCAGCACGTACTGGGTGGGTATGTCGAACCTCGGGTTCCAGCAGATGTACCGGCTCCTCAACGCGCATCCCGGCATCCTGTGCGAGCGCTTCTTCTCCGATCACGAGCGTTCCGTGGAGACCGGCAGGCCGCTGAGCGCGTTCCACATCATCGCCTTCTCCGTCTCGTACGAGCTGGACTACATCGAAGCGGTCCGGATCCTTGCCAGGAGCGGCATCGGGACATCCTCCACGGAGCGCGCGGGCAGCCCCCTGGTCATGGCGGGGGGAGCGGCCGTGACCATGAACCCCGAGCCCTTTGCACAGGCGTGTGACATCTGCTTCCTGGGCGACGGTGAAACCCTGCCCGAAAACCTCCACGACGCCTTCGTGGAAAGCCCCGACCTCGGCGAGTTCCTCCTTCGCATGGAGCAGGCCCCGGGGGTCTATCTCCCAGGCCGCACCCGGCCGGTCTTCGAGGGCGAGGCCCTCGCCGGGTTCGAAGGCCCCCAGCCCCGGTTCTCCCGGGTGCAGCCCCTGATCGATCCTGCCCGCTCCTGCGTGCTCACCCGGGACACGGCCTTCGGGGACATGTTCCTGGTGGAGACGGCCCGGGGCTGCCCCTTCAGCTGCGCCTTCTGCAGCGCCCGCGAGATCTACACACCGTACCGGAGCGTGCCGATGGAGAACCTCTCACCCGTGCTCGATGAGGCGGCGAGGCACCGCGACAAGGTCGGTCTGGTGAGCACCTCTCTGAACAACCACCCCCAGGCGCCGGCCATCTTCGCCGGGATCAGGGACCGGGGCCTGAAGGTGGCCCCGCCGTCTCTGAGAGCCGGCATGATCGGCCCGGAACTGCTGGACGCCATGGCTGCATCAGGGGTGAAGGGGGCCACCCTGGCCCCGGAGACCGGCTCGGACGAGCTGCGGTTCTCCACGGGGAAACGCATCCCCACCGGCACCATCCTGGAGGATGTCCGCTCCCTTGTCTCTGCGGGCATACGCGACATCAAACTCTACTTCATGGTGGGCCTGCCCGGGGAGACACCCTCCCACCTTGACGCCACCGTTGACCTCGTCAAGCGGGTCCGGCAGGTCTTCATCCAGGTGTCTCGGGGGAACCGAAGGATCGGCACGGTGAGCGCGAGCATCAACACCTTCGTGCCCAAGCCCCACACACCCTTCGAACGCCACGCCATGATCGACCCCGGTGAGGCCAAGGCCCGCATCAGGCGCATCGCCAGGTCGCTCTCCCGCGAGAGCAACGTCTCCGTGAGCTTCGAGGGGACCAAGTGGTCATACCTGCAGGCGCTCGTCTCCCGGGGGGACCGGCGGTTGTTCGGACTCATGCAGGAACTCTCGGCCCTGGACACATCCTCATGGCACCGCTTCCTGAAGCAGTGGTCGAGAAATCCTGATTACTATGTCCTCAGGGAACGGGCTGAAGACGAGGTTTTGCCGTGGTCCTTCCTTCGAGGGGCATGCCATGGGGAGGTCGGACATGACACAGAGGCACACGAATGAAGCGGCACCCCACTACGTGGGCCACAGGAAGCGCCTGAAAGAGCGGTTCCGCTCATCAGGCAGGAAGGCACTCGGTGACCACGAGCTCCTGGAGCTGCTGTTGGCCTACGCCATCCCCCGCAGGGACACCAAGCCCCTGGCCAAGGAGATGCTCCGGAGGTTCGGCACCTTCCAGGCCGCCCTCGATGCAGGGTTGTCCAGGCTCGAGGAGATTCATGGCATGGGCAGCCATGCATCGACCCTCGTCGCACTGTTCAGGGCCTGCATGAACCGCTACCTTGAGCCGGCTGCGGACACCCGCACACTCATCTCCGGGCCCGGGGACGTCACCGCCTACCTCAGAGCAGAGATCGGGGGCGAAGCAACCGAGCGCTTCCTCATCCTGTGCCTGAACGCCTCGGGCAGAATAGTCCATACCCGCACCATGGCCGAGGGGACAGTGGACGCCGCCCACGTGTACCCCCGGGAGGTCCTGAAGGAGGCCATCGGGTGCGGGGCGAGCGCGCTCATCCTGGTGCACAACCACCCCTCGGGGACCCTGACCGCCTCCGAGCAGGACCTGCGCCTCACCAGGGCCCTCACGGACCTCTGCACCCAGGTGGGCATCAGCCTCCACGACCACCTCATCGTCACCCGCTCCGGGGCCTACAGCATCCGCCTCCAGGCGCCCCTGCCGACCCGAGAAACCGGTTAACCGGCCGTACCCGCCCCGTCACGGGTGTAAACGTTCTGCAAAGGAAATGTAATTATTACGTGAAATCAATTATTTAAGTTGATCAAGCGCCGCAATCGGGCCGATAGTGTGTCATACATTCCCACTGCAAAGGAGTATCTGCATGGAACACCATCACCCGGTGCACCCCTTACGATCGCAGGCGCGGATCCTGCTGTCGAGCGTGTTCGGCCCGTACGCCGTGGACGACGAGTACGGGAGCCGGAGCATCAACCCCATGGAGCTTTACCACAACCAGGTCACCCGGGAGCAGGGCCCGTTCTCGCTCCGCATGTTCCACCGCTCCTTCGGTCTCATGCTGCTGAAGGAGAACATCGACGCGCCATGCACGCTGCTGGATTTCCCGAGCCTGGAGCGCTTCGTCGAGGAGATCTCCCTGCGCAGCTACGACATCATCGGCATCAGCGCCATCATCCCGAACATCGAGAAGGTGAGGAAGATGTGCGAGCTCATCAGGGCCCACCAGCCGCAGGCCACCATCGTGGTGGGCGGCCACATCGCCAACCTCCCCGGCCTGAAGGAGTGCGTGGACTGCGACCACGTCTGCAGGGGGGAGGGGGTGCGCTGGTTCCGGGCGTATCTCGGGCTCGACGTGGAAACACCCGTCAGGCACCCCTACGTGTACTCAGGGTACGGCACCCGCATCCTGGGCGTGAACCCGAGGGAAATCCCGGAGAATACGGCGGCCATGCTCATCCCGTCCGTGGGCTGCCCCGTGGGCTGCAACTTCTGCTCCACCTCGGCCTTGTTCGGCGGCAAGGGGAGGTTCGTGAACTTCTTCGAGACGGGCGACGAGCTCTTCCGGGTCATGTGCGACATCGAAGAGGTCCTCAGGGTGAGTTCGTTCTTCGTCATGGACGAGAACTTCCTCCTGCACCGGAGCCGGGCGCTGCGTCTCCTGGAGCTCATGAAGCAGCACCGCAAGGCCTGGGCGCTGTTCGTGTTCTCCTCAGCGCGCGTGCTCAGGACCTACACCGTGGAGCAGCTGCTGCGCCTGGGCATCTCCTGGGTCTGGATGGGCCTGGAGGGCGAGGCCAGCACGTACCGGAAGCTCAGCGGCGTGGACACGAAAGCCCTGGTGGCCGAGCTGCAGTCCCACGGCATACGGGTCCTCGGGTCCACCATCATCGGTCTGGAGAGCCACACCCCTGAGAACATCGATGCGGTCATCGACCATGCGGTGGGCCACAACACGGTGTTCCACCAGTTCATGCTCTACACCCCGATACCGGGAACCCCGCTCTACGAACACCACCGCAGGGACGGGTCCCTGCTGGGCATCGACGAGCGGCCGCACGCGGACAACCACGGCCAGTACCGCTTCAACTACCGACACACGCACATCAAGGACGGGCAGGAGACCGGGTATCTCAAAAGGGCCTTCACCAGGGACTTCGAGGAGAACGGCCCCAGCCTCGCCCGGATGATCCGTACCATGCTGAACGGGTGGATGCGGCACAAGGACCACCCTGACCCCTGCGTGCGGGCGCGCCTCGCCAAGGAGATCAGCCCCCTGAAAACCACCTATGCCGCGGCCGTCTGGGCCATGCAGCAGTGGTACCGGCACGACCCGCGGATGCACGCCATGATGAACTCCATCCTCTCAGACCTGTACAGGGAGTTCGGGTGGAAGACCCGCATCCTCGCGCCGCTCATGGGCGTGGTCGCATTCCTCGCCCTCGGCAGGGAACAGCAGAGGCTGGTATCCGGCCGGACCTACGAGCCCAAAACGTTCTACGAGAAGAACTCCCTGGCCCTGGGACAGGAGGTGGCGGCCCGGACCGTTGCAGCGCCGGTGCCGAGCGCCCCTGCCCGGGTGTGCGTGGACCTGGACCTGCCCGTGCACAGTCCCATGCCGCCAGAGGCGGCGCCCCCGCGAGCCCTGTGAGGCCAGGGGCGGAGAAAGCCCTTGTGCGAATCCGCCTCAAAGAGCTACACTGATTCGCATCCTCTTCCTGGATACGGTGCGGGGGGTTCATGGAGTATATCCTCATCGGGTGCGCGCTTTTTGCCGGCTGCCTGGCCGGGTGGTTTTTCGCCCGGGCCCAGTACTCGGGCGAGCTGAAGGCGGCTGGTCGAACCATCGCAGACCTGCGCGCCCTGGAGGAACGGCTCCGCGCCGAACTCACCGAAACCACCAGGATCATCGAGCAGGAACGCATCGAGCAGGCACGCCTCCAGACCAGGCTCGCCGAGGCACAGTTATCCCTTGCCGAGCAGAAAGCCATGCTGGACAGTGCATCCTCGCAGCTCACCGAGACCTTCAAGGCCCTGTCGCTGGACGCGCTGAGCCAGAACAACCAGGCCTTCATCCAGCTGGCGGACAAGACCATGCAGGCGGTGCTCGCCGAGATGAAGGGCGATTTCGAACAGCGCCGGGGGGCCATCGACGCCGCGGTGAAGCCCCTTGAGGACTCCCTCAAGCGCTACGAGGCCCAGCTCCAGGCCATCGAGGGGACCAGGCAGGCAGCCTACGGCGACATCAGCCGGCACATCAGCGAGCTCGTGAAGATGCAGGACCGCCTCGCCGACCAGACGAGGTCCCTGGCCTCGGCCCTGAAGGAGCCGCAGGCACGGGGAAGATGGGGAGAGATAACGCTGCGCAGGGTGGTGGAGCTCGCGGGCATGTCCAGCCACTGCGACTTCGTGGAGCAGCTCGTCACCGAATCGGACACGGGGAGGAAGCGCCCCGACCTCATCGTCCAGCTCCCGGGGGACAGGCAGGTGGTCATCGACGCCAAGGTGCCGCTGCGGGCATACCTGGAGGCGTACGAGGCCACGGACCAGGGCGTCCGGGCCTCGGCCCTGGCCAGGCACGCCCGCTCCGTGCGCGACCACATGAACAGCCTGGCAGCCAAGGAGTACTGGAGGCAGTTCAGGGACGCCCCGGACTTCGTGGTGCTCTTCCTGCCCGGCGAGGCCTTCTTCAGCGCGGCCCTGGATCAGGACACGGCCCTCATCGAGGACGGCATCGAGAAGCGGGTGCTCATCGCCACACCCGTGACCCTCATCGCCCTGCTGCGCTCCGTGGCCATGAGCTGGCAGCAGCACGGCGCCACCGAGAATGCCCGCAGGATCTGGGAGACCGGGGTGGAGCTCTTCGATCGGCTCAGGACCTTCATGAAGCACTTCGACAAGGTGAGGGACGGGCTGGCAAAGGCGAACGATTCGTATAACGCGGCACTGGGATCCTTCGAGTCGCGGGTGCTGCCGTCCGCGAACCGCCTCAAGGAGCTCGCCGCTCCGGACCACGGGGAGGCCCTGGAATGCCCGGCCCCGGTGGAGGTATCCCTCAGGGTGGCGTCGTCGCAGGAGCAGGCCCGGCCACAGGGCGGCCAGGGGACGGGGCTGCAGGGGGCCGACCCTTCGGGCGACGCCTGAGCCGTTCTATTTTCATGTGCTGAGAGGGCTGCGGAGCTCGAGGCCGGTGACAACTACGCCTGGATGAGCCTCAGGTCGCGCAGGTAGCCCAGGAGCTTGACCTTGTTGATGGGCTTCACCAGGTAGGCGTCGCAGAGCTCCTTGAAGGCGCTCAGCACGTTTTCCTTGTCGTCCAGGGCCGAGGTCATGATGATCTTCACCCCGTTGCCCAACGGCACGCCCTCGGTCTCCTCCATGGCGCGGATCCCCTTGAGCACGGTCTGGCCGTCCACCTCGGGCATCATGATGTCCAGGCAAACGAGATCGTATGGGCTGCCTTCGTTCCACGCCACCATGAAGGCCTCGATGGCCTCTCTGCCGTTCACCGCCACATGGCACTGGCCGTATGGGCTGAGCATCTCCTGGAGGAGGATTCGGCTCGTGAAATCGTCATCAACGATGAGGATCTTCATTCCTGTTCTCCCAGCTTACCTTCTCTTCGGCAGATCCTGGGTCTCAACATGATAGGTAACGACAACGCAGGGGAAATGGAAGGGCCGGCGAAAGCCCCGCGGGTAAGGAAGAACCGATGCGGGGCCCCTCCTGCCTCATGACCAGGCGGGGACACCGTGCCGGAGGCGATCATTCCCTGCAGGGCCGGTGTTGCCGTCCTGTCATGCCGGGGCTATTTCCCCAGCACCTCCTTGAGCTCGCGCTTGAGGATCTTGCCCGAAGGGTTCTTGGGGAGCTTGTCCGTGACGACCACCTTTTTCGGGCACTTGAATCCTGCCAGGTGCTCCTTGCAGTGGCCGATGATCTCCTTCTCGGTGAGCGAAGCGCCTTTCTTCGGCACGATCACGGCTGCCACCACCTCGATCCACTTGGGGTCGGGCAGACCGATGACCGCCACCTCCTCAACGCCCGGATACTGATACAGCACCTCCTCCACCTCCCGGGACGCCACGTTCTCGCCCCCGGTCTTGATCATGTCCTTCTTGCGATCCACCACATAGAGGTACCCGTCCTCGTCGAACCTGCCGAGATCGCCGCTGTGGAACCACCCGTAGGCGAATGCCTCGGCGGTCTTGTCCGGGTCGTTGAGGTAGCCGCTCATGACGTGGCCGGAGCGATGCACGATCTCGCCCACGGTGCCAACGGGCACGAACCTGCCGTCGTCGTCCATGAGCCTGGTCTCCACGTTCAGCACGGGCTTGCCCGCGGATCCCGGCTTCAGGAGCTGGTCCTCGGGCTTCAGGATGGTGGCCACCGGTCCCATCTCGGTCTGCCCGTAGTAGTTCCAGAGCTGGAGACCCCGGAAAGTGACCGAGAGCTGCTTGATGATCTCCACGGGCATGATGCTCGCCCCGTAGGCGGCCTTCCGGAGGCTTCGGTGGTTGTAGTTCTTGAATTCCGGGTGGTTCAGGATGCCGATCCACACGGTGGGGGGTGCGAACATGTGGGTGATCTGGTACTTCTCGATGAGCCTGATCATCTCCAGAGGGTCTGCCTTGTGCATGATCACGTTGGTGGCCCCCACGTACAGGTAGGGCATGAGGAAGCAGTGGAGCTGGGCGCAGTGGAAGAGCGGCAGGGCGTGGAGGCTCACGTCGTAAGTCTCGTACTGCCCGTCGAAGATGCAGCTGTGGTACTGCGACATGAGGGCCCGGTGCGAGAGCATGGCACCCTTGGGCTTGGACTCGGTGCCGCTGGTGTACGGGATCTGCACGATGTCCTCGGCGCTCACCTCCACCTGGGGCTCGTCCAGGGGCATGCCTTCCATCTCGGTGATGAGGTTGAAGAAGCCCTCGGGCACCAGGGAGTCTCCAAGCGGGATGAACCCCCACTTTTCAACCGTGGTGAAGTTCGCCTGGGACTTGGCGATGACGGGGTACAGGGCATCCTCCACGATGAAGATCCTGGACCCCGAATGATTGACGATGTAGGCGATCTCCTCGGCATTGAGCATGTAGTTGATGGGGACCTGGATGGCCCCGATCTTTGCCAGGCCGAGCATGCTGATGGGGTAGTAGTGGGAGTTGTACGCATATACCGCCACACGGTCACCCTTGGTCACCCCGTAGCCCGTCATGAGGTTGGCGAAGCGCCGGGCCTCCCGCTCGAGGTCGTAGAACGAGAGCTTCAGGTCACGGAAGATGATGGCGGTCTTGTCGCCGTATTTCGTCGCCGCCCTCCGGGCCATATCGCCGATGGTATCGCGGTTGATGATGTTGCTCATGTCTGATTCTCCTCTCGCGTGCAGCCCGCAGGGGCCGTTCATGGGTTGTAGTGCGCAGATTATACTTTTACCTGATAAATGAGTCAATCCTCATCGGCAAAACACGGAAAAATCCCCGCACGCCAGACGACAATTCTTTCATCCCCTTGCCATATTGACTTAAACATTTTGAATATTAAACTATATTTTATGCATTCCATGCCGCACCGTCCCCTGCTGCGGGAACGACCCTGACCCACACCCGCCAGAACCGGCGCGAATGACTCCCGCTCGGATGCAGTCCATGAGGAACCCATCCAGGGACGGGGGGAGAGAAAAGGAGGCTTTCCATGACACACGACAGGATCTGGGTGAAATCGTACGATCCCGGGCTCACAGACCTCGACCCCGCCGAATGGGAGAAGACCTATCCGGAGGTGTGCCTGCGGGCATTCAGGGACTTCCCGGACAAGACGGCCCTCGCGTTCATGGGGGTGCACATCTCCTTTGCCGATCTGGACCGGTACGCCAACCGTTTCGCCACTATGCTCCTGGCCCACGGGTTCACCAAGGGGGACGTGGTGGGCATCAACCTGCCCAACATCCCTGAGTACGTCATCACCTGGCTGGGCACCCTGCGTGCCGGGTGCGTGGTCTCCGGCGTGTCGCCCCTGCTCTCCAAGGACGAGATGGCCTACCAGCTGAAGGATTCCCGCGCCAGGGGCCTGGTCACCCTCGATGCGATCTTCTCGGGGAGGCTCGTACACATCGCCCCGGACCTGCCGGATCTCAAGTTGGTGGTGGCCACCAGCGTGGGAGGGTTCCTGCCCGGGATGAAGCGCTTCCTGGGCAAGGCGCTGAAGAAGATCCCCTCGGGTAAAGTGACGCCGCTGCCGGACAAGGCCGTGCACCTGTTCAGGGATGCCATCCTGTCCGATGTATACCCCGACACCCCGCCGAGAGTGGATCTGAGACCGGATGATATCGCCTACATCCAGTACACCGGCGGCACCACCGGCGACCCCAAGGGCGCCATGCTCAGCCACCGGAACTTCGTGGCCGACATCCTCATCTTTCAGCACTGGCTGGGGTGGGAACCGGGCAGCAGCATCGGGCTGTCGGGCTTCCCCTTCTTCCACATCGCAGGGCTCTTCACCAATGCCAACTGCATCTACCTTGGCTGGACCCAGATCCTCATCCCCAACCCCCGGGACACGAACCACATATGCAAAGAGCTGAAACGTTATCAGCCCACGGTCATGGCCAATGTCCCTTCGCTCTACATGCTCCTCATGGCCAATCCTGCGTTCAAGGAGCTGGACCATTCTCGACTCGAGACCTGCATCTGCGCCGCTGCTCCATTCCCCGAAGAGGCACAGCGCCAGTTCGAGGCCATCATCGGCAGGGGCAAGCTCGTTGAGGCCTACGGCATGACCGAGACCTCGCCGCTCACCGTTGTGAATCCGGTGAAGGGCGCCAAGAAGCTCGGGAGCATCGGGGTACCCCTCTTGAACACGGAGGTCCGCCTCATCGAGCCGGGGACGGACCAGGAGGTGAAACCTGGTCAGCCCGGCGAGATCTGCGTGCGGGGGCCCCAGGTCATGGTGGGCTACTACAACCGGCCCGAGGAGACCCGCAGGGTCATCGACGAGGACGGGTTCATGCACACCGGGGACGTGGCTGTCATGGACGAGGACGGGTTCCTGCGCATCGTGGACCGCACCAAGGACATGATCATCGTGGGCGGGTTCAAGGTCTTCTCCCGCAAGGTGGAGGACGTGCTCATCGAGCACCCGGCCATCGCCACGGCGGCAACCATCGGCATCCCCAACCCGGAGCGCCCCGGCTCGGAGGTGGTGAAGGCCTATATCACCCTTGATCCTGAGAAGGCCAGGGGCAAGGACCAGGAGGCTCTGCGCGACGAGATCCTGGACTATGCCAGGCAGCGCCTCGCCCCCTATGAGGTGCCCAAGATCGTGGAGTTCAGGGACGAGCTCCCGCTCACCACGGTGGGGAAGATCGACAAGAAGGTGCTCCGGAGGGAGTCCGGCGGGGCTGGGGCAACCCCCTGGGGCGGGGGCGACAGGAGGGCGAACGTCCGGAAGAAGGTGGACCTCGCCTGCGGCATCAACGGGATCTCGGAAGAAAGGGATGCCCGGATCCCCGGCCACGTGGTGGACGTGAGCAGCCAGGGCATGGGCGTCGAGATTTCGCCGCCTCTGGACGAGGGTATGGAGGTCGACGCAGAGATCACGGTGATGCAGTTCGGCACCACCCTGTGGGTGCGCGGCAAGGTGCTGACCAGCAGGGACAACCGCGTGTCCATCAGGTTCTCCGGATCGATCCCCAAGGAGATCGAGGACCTGCTGACCCTCTAGCCCCCCGGCCGGGTCCAGCGGATGCCCCATGGGGCTGAACCGGCCTCAGTCCGCGCGCTCGAATATGGTCGCCGGCGCCTGCCCGCCGCCGGTGCAGAGCGTGACCAGGGCGTAGCGTGCCCTGCGCCTCACAAGCTCGTGGATGGCGGTGACGCTCAGCCGGCACCCGCTGTTGCCCACCGGGTGACCCAGGGCCAGGGCCCCGCCGTTGACGTTGAGCCGGTCCATGTCCCCGCCGAGTTCCTTCGCCCATGCGAGCGGTATGGGCGCAAAGGCCTCGTTGACTTCGAAGATGTCGATGTCCTTCATGGCCAGCCCCGCCTTCTTCAGCACCTTGGGCGTGGCGGTGATGGGGCCGGTGAGCATGAGGACCGGATCCGAGCCCACCACGGCGCTGGCCACGACCCGGGCAAGGGGCTTCAGGCCGAGCTGCTTCACCTTCTCGCCGCTGGCCAGAACCATGGCCGAGGCGCCGTCGGTGACCGTGCTGGACAGGCCAGCGGTCATCCACTCGGTGCCTGCCAGGACCTTCAGGCCTTCCAGGATCTCGCGGCTGGTCTCGGGCCGGATGGGCTCGTCGCTGGTGCACACCACGGCATTGCCTTCCTTGTCGAGACCCTTCACCGGGAATATCTCCTTCTCGAAGTACCCCTGCACCGTGGCCCGGTGGGCCTTTGCGTGGCTGGACACGGCGAAGTCCTGGCACTGTTCCTTGGTGATGCCCCACTGCTTCGCAATGGCCTGGGCCCCGCCGATCTGGCTGGGGATGCCGTACTTGTCCAGATAGTACGCACCGATGGGGTGCCCCGCGTTCTGGCCGTTGGCCAGGGTGCAGTTCATGTCGGACGCGATGCCGTACTTGGACATGATCTCGCACCCGCTGGCAATGATCACGTCATGGGTACCGGACGCGATCATGCCCGATGCGATCTGTATCGCGGACAGGCTGCTGCCGCACTGGCGGTTCACGGTGATGCCGCCGAGCGTCATGGGCAGCTTCGAGGCGAGGATCGCCATGCGCGCCAGGTTGAACCCCTGCTCCCCCACCTGGTACACGCAGCCGGTGATGACATCGTCCACTTCCGCCGGGTCAATGCCGATGCGGCCCACGGCCTCGTCCAGGGCCAGGGCCAGAAGCTCCGGCGCCATGTACTCGCGGAAATACCCACGCTGTTTTCCCACTGCCGTCCTGACTGCGCTGACCACGAATACGTCTCTCATGCTCTTCCTCCCGGATCGAGTCCGCACAGGACCGCGAAACAACTGCGACAGGGTGGCGGTGTGCGGCTTATTGTATTACAATATGTCATTAACGCACACCTGGCATCCTGTCAAACTATTTTTCCCCCCGGGCCATAAGTCCCCGAACTGGCCCGGGGCCCCAGATGGAGGATGACTGCGGGGCATTCACACCCAGGGGCGGGCCCCCTGCAGGGCATCAGAACACCCCGGCCTTCCTGATGAACGCCTGGAAACCCTGCCGCTCCATCGCAAAGGCCTGTTCGAAGGAAACCTGGTTCTGTTTTTCGATGAGGTCCTTCATCTGCATGAGAATCTCGTAGTTCACCTCGCAGATGTCCCGGGCGATCTCCTTTGCCCTGGGGAGCAGGTCCGAAGGCGCTACCACCTCGTTGACCAGCCCGCAGCGGAGGGCGTCGGAAGCCGACAGGGGCCTGCACGTAAAGGAGAGCTGTTTGGCGAGGCGCTGGCCCACAGAGCGCTGGAGCAGTTGGGTCATGCCCCAGCCCGGATGGATTCCCACCTTGGCGTGGGAATCGATGAACCTGGCGTTCTCGGAGGCGATGAGGAAGTCGCAGTGCATGGCCAGCTCGAACCCGCCCGTGATGGCGTTGCCGTTGACGGCCCCGATGACGGGCTTGCGGCAGGCCGCAAAGACATCCGGCATGTCGCGGCCGTCGCCGCGAGGGTCCAGGAGGTTGTCCCTGCCGATGACGCTCAGGTCTATGCCCGAACAGAAGGACCTGCCGTTGCCCGTGAGCACGGCCACCTTGATCCCTTCGCTCGCAGCCACCTCGTCCAGGGCATTGTACAGGTTCACGAGCAGGTCCTGGCAGATGGAGTTGTGCCGCTCCGGGCGGTTCAGGGTGATGATGGCAACGGGTCCTTCCTGTTCGAACAGTACGGTCTTTTCCATGCCTGATCTCCTTTGTGAAGGGTGGTGGTTCTTGCAGTGAGGCCCTACTATACCAGAGATCCACGCGCCGCACACCATGGCGCACGAACAGTTGCAGGGAACAAGGGTTCTGCGGTTACAGGTGTATACACCTGTACAGGAAGTGAACAGGTGACTGTTTAAAACCTATCCATATCCGCTACCCGTTCTTCCCTGGAAAACACAAGATGTCCTTTCATTCCAATATGCTATGTGCCTGGCACCATCCTTGCCTTCCGAACCGCAAGGCCCGCACGGGCCTGATCCGGCAGAGCGAAAGCGCAGCACCGGTCTCATGAATCCGAAGGGAGGTTTGATATGAACATGCATACCTGCTTCCAGACACACCCGTTTCTTCCCCTGCCCTGCGATGCACCACCGCCGTGCGGCCCCCGCGTCCTCCTCGCCTCTGCGGAACATGGCGCCCGCGCCAGACTGGCCCTCGCCCTGACCAAGTTCGGGTACTGCGTCGCCGAGTGCTCGAACGGGGTGGACATGGTCATTAAGCTGGGCGGCCTGGCGTTTCCTGTCAAGCCGGAAGGGTTCGACCTCATCATCGCGGATGCCCGCATGCCGGGCATCTCGGGGCTGGAGATCCTGGAGGCGGTGCGGTCCCAGGAGGGGCACCCACCCTTCATCGTGATGACCGGCCCCGGGGAGCGTACCCTGTTCGCAAAGGCAAGGAGGCTCGGCGCTACCGCAGTGTTCCGACGGCCCATGGACATGGAAACACTCGTGGACCATGTCATGAGAGTGGTCCCGCCGCTCGCCACGGCTCAAGGCGAGGCATAGAGGGCACACAAGGGCTGCGCAGACAGCGCCGCTCCATACATTCAGGAGGTTCATCAATGACAAAGACTCTCGTGTATGAAGATCGACGGGTTCACCCATGGAAGATGATCGGGCTCCTGCTCCTCGGAATCACCCTGGCCCTTGCGGCGGCACCCCTGCCTGCAAACGGCCAGGAGAAGGCCCTGGAGAGCCTCAGGGAGACAGGAAAGGCATTCGCCTCGGTGGCAAAGAAGGCATCCCCTGCCGTGGTGTTCATCAGCGTGGAGAAGTCCTTCGATGCAGGCCGGATCCTGGGTCCCGCGACCCCCTTCGACGATGGCTTCTTCCCGCACCGCTTCGGTTGGCCGCTACCGGAACAGCCCCAGGGGCCCCAGCAGAAGAGGCGTATGGTGCAGGGCCAGGGGTCCGGGTTCATCATCACCCCTGACGGGTACATCCTCACCAACAACCACGTGGTGGGCGAGGCGGACCGGGTGAGCGTGAAGCTCCTGGACGGCCGCGAGTTCACGGCCAGGACCGTCGGCACGGATCCGCCCACGGACGTGGCGGTCATCAAGATCGATGCCGGGAACCTGCCCGTCCTGCCCCTGGGCGACTCGGACAGCCTGGAGGTGGGGGAGTGGGTCCTGGCCCTGGGCAACCCCTTCGGGCTCTCGCACACACTCACCGCGGGTATCGTGAGCGCCAAGGGCCGGAGCCACGTGGGCATCACGGACTACGAGGACTTCATCCAGACCGATGCGGCCATCAACCCGGGCAACTCAGGGGGACCCCTCATCGACCTGGCGGGCAGGGTCGTGGGCATCAATACCGCCATGTACAGCCGCAGCGGCGGGTACATGGGCATCGGGTTCGCCATCCCGGTCTCCCTGGCCAGGGACATTTACACCCGGCTCATCGATCACGGGGAGGTGACCAGGGGGTACCTGGGCATCATGGTGCAGGACCTCACCCCTGAGCTGGCAAAGTCCTTCAAGGTGCCTGGCACCAGGGGCGTGCTCGTCTCTGACGTCATGCCGGACACCCCTGCCCAGCGGGCAGGCCTGAAACAGGGCGACGTGATCGTACGGCTGAACAGGGAGAACACGGACACGGTCGGCACCTTCCGCAGCCGCATCGCTCTCATGGAACCCGGGTCCAGGGCGGACCTTGCCGTGATCAGGGACGGCAGGGAGCGCTCCATCCCGGTCACCGTCGGCAAGATGCCCGCCCCTGAGAGGAAGGCCTCCGCCCGGAGCAGGGACATCGACGCCTGGGGCCTGAGCGTGTCCGACCTCGCAAGGGATCAGGCTGCCCATTACGGGTACACCAGGGAGAAGGGTGTTATCGTCACCGCAGTGGAGCCGGGATCGCCGGCGGCACAGGCGGGCATCAGGAAGGGATCCCTCATCCAGGAGGTGAACCGCTCCCCGGTGAAAGACAGCAGGGAATTCAAGGAGGCCGTCGAGGGCAAGAAGACCCTGCTCCTGCTGGTGAGGGATGCAGAGGGCGCACGTTACGTGACCCTCGATCTGAAGGGATAGGACATGCCGGCACGGTGCCCTGGTTACCAGGGCGCCGCGTCCTTCCTCTGCGTCGAAAACCTCCCGAAGGTTGACATCACCCCTTCTGGTGTGGTGGTGTGCATGCATCCGCCAGGGAGGCAGGGGCAATGGAAAACCCGATGCAGTTCTTCGTCAGCGTCTGGATCAAGCTGTTCTTCCTCCTGACCCCGTTCTTCGTGCTCTCCATGTTCCTGTCGCTGACCCAGGACCTCTCCGCATCCGAACGGCAGCGTGCTGCGGCCTGGCTCACCCTCGACGTGGTGATCATCTGCCTTGTCCTGTTCTTCCTCGGCAACGCCCTCTTCTCGGTCTTCGGCATCACCTTGGACGCCTTCCGCATCGGCGCGGGTGCCCTGCTGTTCCTCTCCGCGGTGGACCTCGTCCGGGGCACGGAGAACCCTCTGAGACGCGAGGAGCCAGGGAGTTTCATCGTGGTACCTCTGGCCATCCCCATCACCGTGGGGCCGGCCACCACGGGTGCGCTGCTGGTCATGGGCGCCGAGGTGAGCGACCCATGGGAAAAGCTCGTGGGGTGCGGGGCGCTGGTGGGAGCGGTGGCATCCGTGGGCATCCTGCTCTTCCTGGCCACCACGGTGGAGAGGATCCTGGGCGGCACCGGGTTGAAGATCCTGAGCAAGATCACCGGGCTGGTGCTTTCGGCGCTCGCCGCCCAGATGATCTTCACCGGCATCGGGCATTTCCTCTGCCCCTAGGGAAACCTGGCTCCATGGTCCGACCGGACAGAAGAACCCCTGCAGGGAGAAGCACCGGCAAAGCCTGATTTTTTTTCTCTCTCAGGCATTGATTTTTTCTCATCCAGGCCTATTAAGATACCAATGATTCCTTGTCTTGTGCTCCTGCGTTGATCTATCGCAAGGGAAGCACAACGTATTTCCGGGATATGCAGCATGATTCATCTGAAAGGGTACTACGCGGTGGAAGCTGAGTGCCGTGCACTGATGAAGTGAGGACAGGGCGGATCCCATGGGAAAGCGGTGCACTTATCTCATCATCATGATCGCCATAATGTTTGCAGTGCCCCCCTCCCTTTCCCTCTCCGCGGACCCCAACTCCTGCGTCACCTGCCACACGGACGGCGAGAAGATGAAATCCCTGGTCGTGCCGCCTACAATCCACGCCGAGGGGGAGGGGTGAGCGGGTGCGCCTCCTCCGGTCCGGGAGGAAGACTACTACAAGGGGTACCTGGTGGACACCGGGCTCCTGGCGAGTGACCCGCACCTGTCAAAAGGGTGCCGTTCCTGCCACAGGGGGAACGAGGCCGGGGCCACCAAGGAAGAGGCCCATGCCGGCATGGACAAACGGCCCTCCGACAACCTCGCCACGTGCAGCCCCTGCCACAAGAAGGCCTCTGCGAATTATTCCAAATCGCTCCATTACACCTCGCTCGGCCAGCGCCAGGGAGTCATCCCGAGATTCTCCAAGGCCGAGGTCAAGCTCTTCGACGAGAAGGTCTTCCAGCAGTCCTGCCGGAGCTGCCACGCCTCCTGCGGGTCCTGCCACGTCAAGTCGCCCCCGGTCATGGGCATCAGCCTGGGGCTCATCAGGGGGCACAAGTTCATAAAGAAGGACGAGGGAAAGACCTGCGCCTTCTGCCACGGCGGCCGCGTGTACCCGGAATACACCGGCGAGTACGGCGGCAGCACGGACGTGCACTACCAGAAGGGCATGATGTGTGTGGACTGTCACAAGAAGGTTGAGCTGCACGGCGACGGCACGAAATACCTCACCAAGCAGGACGTGAAGGACCGGCCGAAGTGCACGAACTGCCACAAGACCATCAAGTCGGACACGCTCCGCACCCGGGTGGCCCATGATACCCATCGCGGCAAGGTGAGCTGCTACGGCTGCCACACATCTGGCCAGTACCGGAACTGTTACACCTGCCACAAGGAGTCCGTCTCAAAGCCCGGGTTCATCCTGGGCAAGAACCCGCGCAACCCGAACGAGGTCACCACGCTCAGGGTCGTCCCCACGGTGCGGGACAGCTTCGCCCGTGCGGGCATCAAGCAGGAGCACTTCGACAAGGTGCCCAACTACTGGAACACCCCTGCGCACAAGATCAAGAAACGCACGGACCGGACACGGTCCTGCGACATCTGTCACTCGGAGAAGAAGGACTTCCTCACCCGGGAGACCCTTCTCAAGGACGGCTCCAGGGCCAACCAGGGACTGATCCATGTCCCGAAACCCATAACTCATTAATAAAGAAGGAGGAAGCATGAAGTATCTCAAAGCGTTCACTCTCATGGTGGTGGCGTTCGCGCTCCTTGTCCCCGCCGCTGTCATGGCACGCGGCATAGACCCGGTGGTTTCCACCGAGTGGCTCGACAAGAACCTGGCTGACCAGAAGCTCGTCATCGTGGACATCCGCAAGGTGGAGGAGTACCAGGAAGGCCACGTGCCGGGCGCCATCAACATCTTCTACAACATCTGGGCACCGGGCAAGGACGACATACAGAACGAGCTCCCGGCCGACGACGACCTGAAGGACACGCTGTCCGCCAACGGCATTGCCGCCGACTCCAAGGTGGTGGTGGTGGGCAAGACCGATACGCCGCCCGACAAGGTCAATGTCACCAGGGTGGCACTCACCCTCATCTATGCGGGTGTGAACGACGTGGCGGTCCTGGACGGCGGCTTCAACAAGTGGACCGCCGATGGGAAGAAGGTCTCCACGGACGCGGTGAAGCCCAAGGAGAAGGCCTACAAGGGCAAGTTCAACAAGGGCCTGTTCATCAAGAGGGAGGACGTGGCGGCAAAGATCGGCAAGGCCGTCATCGTTGACACCCGCGAGCCCGCCTTCTACAGCGGCGAGAAGAAGCTCGACTTCGTGGCCAGGCCCGGCCATGTCAAGGGTGCGGTGAACCTCCCCACCGTGTCACAGATCTTCAACGCGGACAGCACCTACAAGCCCATGGCCGAACTGCAGGCACTGGCCGTGAAGGCCGTGGGAGAGGACAAGGCCAAGGAGATCATCGTATACTGCGACTCCGGCAGGGTAGCATCAGCCTGGTGGTATCTCCTCAGGGAGGCCCTGGGATACACAGATGTGAAACTCTATGATGGTTCGGCTCAAGATTGGGCCAAGGACGCGAACCTGCCCGTTGAACCGTGATATTCCGAACGAGGCGGAGACCTGCCTGTCAGGTTTCCGCCCGTTCCCTGACATGTTGAGAAAGTCAGGAGGCGCTGCCTGAAAACGATTCGTACCATGATCCTGGTTCTGGCCGTCACGCTGGCGCTGCCCGCGGGCAGGTCCGCCAGCGGCCAGGGCCCTGCCGTGCACGATGACATCTGGCTGAGGAACGAGGCCGGCGAACGGATCACGCCCATGGACAATGCCGCCGACCCATACAGCCCGAGAAAGACCTGCGGCGCCTGCCATCACTACCCCACCATTGTGCAGGGCTCCCATTTCCGGATGGGATTTTCCGAACAGAAGAAAGACCCGACCACCGCGCATCTCCCCCAGGACCTCATGCCGTCAGAGATGCGGCCAGCGCCCTACGGGGGGACCGCGGTCTACGACTGGATCGCCGCCAATGCCCGGCTCCACCCGGGAGGCGGCCCCATGGAATGCCTCAACCTGAGACATGATACGGGAACGCCGACGAACCTCGTGGAGGCGGAACGCATCGTGTCCTCGTCAAGGAACCCCCATTTCCAGTCCCGCCTCACGCCGGACGGCCGCAGCCGCTTCAGGGCGAGCGGGGTCCTGGAGGCAGACTGCCTCATGTGCCATATGAACGGGTACAGGCTGGACAGGCGCAATGCCCAGGTCGCCTCCCGGAACTACCGCTGGGCCGCAACGGCGGGCTCCGGCCTCGGAGAGGTATCCGGACGGGTGTATACTCCGGGCGAGGGCACGTGGGAGTTCTCTAAAGGGCCCGTGGTGTCGTACTCCTGGAAGAACGGCATGTTCACCCCCGAAGGAAGGCTCTCGGGCCGCCTCATCCGCACCGCCGTGCCTTCAAGCTCGTGTCTGTCATGCCATGGCGCCATGCAGGCCTTCCGCACCGGCACGCTCTATCGGGCCAGCGATGATGCCCATGCACAGGCGGGCCTGCGGTGCGCGGACTGCCATACCCCAGCGGAAGGTGCACCAGGCGGCAGGCTCGGCCACCGTATCGGCGCTCCCGCCGCTGCCGGGGACTTCCGGCAGACCGGCGTGAAGACCTGTGTCGCCTGCCACCTCGCCCCGGGAGGACGCGCCCCCAACCCGGTGCAGACCCATGCGGACCTGCTCCCGAACGCCACCTTCCACCTGCGGCTGCTGGCCTGCACGGCCTGCCATGTAACGAGTCTACCGGCAAAGGGTGCTTCACTGCTGGACCTCTCCACGGGCACCCCCTTCCGGTACTCCGCGGACAGGTTCGAGGCCATGGCAGCCCCAGCCGATGCCATGAAGCCCGCCCGGGAACCGTGGAGGCCCTGGCTGGCCATCCTCGACCTCAAGGAGTCCCGCGGTGAGCGCTACGTGCCCGTTGCCCTGCACACGGCCCAGTGGTTCGGGGAGAGGACCGCCCGAGGTGCCATCGTGCCGCTCGATGGGCGGGTGGTGACGGGGGCATTCCGGCTCTGTACCGGCATCACTACGGTGCAGGCCAAGGACACCTCCGGGAGGATGGTGAAGCGCCCCACCATTGCCACCGAGGCCGACATGGCGAAGATGCTCAGGGCCCTGAACCACCTGGGCAGGCCGCACCCGGTCTTCGTGTCGGACAAGGTGTACGAGCTCAAGGCCGGCAAGGTGGTAGCTGCGGATCTGCCCTTTGCCAACTCGGTGAGCCTGCCGGTCTGGCACAACGTGCTGCCCGTGGCGAAAAAGCAGACCTATGGCGCCAAGGGATGCACCGACTGCCACGACGAAAAGGCGCCGTTCTTCACCACCATGAAGGTGAAGTCAGTGGGGCGGTTCCTCAAGGATGACTACCCGACACCAAAGGGCCCTGCCGCATTCCCCCAGATGCTGGACTGGGGACACGAGGAAGTACCGAGCCATGAATAGCGCACGCTTTCGACCACTGCTGCATGCCTGTCTTCTCCTTGTGGCCTTCGCATGGTCGATCACCCCATCAGTGGCGGCCGCCCAGGGGTGGAAGAAGGTGAAGGCAGAGACCCTCAATGACTGGCTCGAGAAGGAGCAGCTCACCCTGGTGAACGTCATGAGCCGTATCGAGTGTCTTGACCACCGCATCGCGGGTTCGCAGTGCATCGCCTGCGAGGAGTTCAAGGACAACCTATCCAGCATACCACGGGACCGCAAGCTCGTTCTCTACTGCGAGAGCGAGGCGTGCACGAGAAGCTGCCTGGCCGCCGACGAGGCGGTGAAGGCCGGGATGAAGGACGTGTACGTACTGGAGGCGGGCATGCCCGCGTGGAAAGCGGCCGGTTTCCCGCTGGAGTCCGTCCAGCGCGTGCCGCGCATGTACGTGCAGTCGGTGAAGGCCGGCGAGCTCACGGCATGGCTGGACCGCCACCCGGAGTTCGTGGTGCTCGACATCCGAGCCCGCGATCGGTACGAGAAGGATCACCTGAAAGGCGCACTCAACATCCCCCTGTACCAACTTCATGAGCGATACCACGAGCTGCCACAAGACCGGTCCCTCATGGTGGTGGACGACCAGGGCTTCCGCTCATTCCTTGCAGCGAGCTACCTCGCCCGCAAGGGATTCAGGGTCATGCGGCTCTTCGGGGGCATGGCTGCGTGGAAGTCCTATTCCGAAGGCAAGAGGCAGGTGAAATGAGGAGAACCCATCTCTCCCTGTTTTTCGTTATCGTCCTTCTTGCGGGGTCCCAGGCGCCCGTCGCCACCGCACTCGCCAGGACCTGTCAGGACTGCCACTACGGCGCCGCGTACACCACCGGGTTCGCGGCCTCGGTCCACGCAAAGAACGGCTGCCTGAGCTGCCACAGCGATATCACGGACATGGCCTCCCACATGACGGGTAACTACAGGCCGTCCCCGGTGAACTGCGGCAAGTGCCACGCACAGATCGCCATGGATTATCAGAAGAACTTCCACTACCTCCAGGAGGACTTCCGCTGCGTGGACTGCCACCAGGACGTGCACACGCGCACAAAGGCCACCAAGGACATCAAGATCCGCACCATCGAGAAGTGCACCCAGTGCCACGGCAACGAGGAGTACGTCACCTCGGGCCACGCCGAGGCCGTGCTCAAGGGAAACCACGACGCAGCCGCCTGCGGCGACTGCCACGGCCTCCACAACACCCGCGTGTTTCACACCTCGCTGTCCGCCTACCCCGAAGAGGCCCGCATGTTCTACAACGAAAAGTGCATCTCCTGCCACGACGACACGGCCATGATGCAGCGGAACAACCTCTCGGACAAGGTGGTGGAGTACTACGAGGAGACCTACCACGGCAAGGTCCAGGGCGTGGGGTTCGCCACGCTCGTGGCCGGGTGCGCGGACTGCCATCAGACCCACAACATCCTCCCCAAGACCGACCCGCGCTCCTCCATCCACCCGGACAACCTGGCGGCCAACTGCGGCCGCTGCCACACGGGCTTCCACAGGCGCTTCGTGGACTACAAGGCCCACCCGGACTACCACGACCGGCACAACTACCCTGCCCTGTTCATCACCTTTGTCTTCATGACCGGGCTCCTGGTCTTCACCTTCGTGTTCTTCTGGACCCACACCCTGCTCTGGTGGCGCAAGAGCTACTGGGAGAAGCACGAGCGCGAGAAGGAGGGCATCCTGCCGGAAAACTGCATGACCGACAAGGAGGGCTTCCAGCACGTCCAGCGCTTCTCGAGGGCTGAACGGGCCATGCACGTGCTGCTCATTCTGTCCTTCTTCACGCTCGTCACCACCGGGTTCCCGCTCAAATACCACAAGGCCCCCTGGGCGAAGATTCTCATGGGCCTCTGGGGCGGAGCGCCCATGGCCGGGCTCTTCCACCGCATCGCGGCCGTGGTCCTCATGGTGCTCTTCGCCGTCGTGGCCGTCCGGTGCCTGCTCTTCCTGTTCCCGCCGGGCCTGGGGTTCAAGGGCTGGACGGATCGCCTCTTCAGCCCGGACTCCCTGTTCCCGAGGATGAAGGACTGGGAGGACATCAAGGGCATGATCAGATGGTTCTTCAACAAAGGCGAGAAGCCGAAGTTCGACAGGTGGTCCTACTGGGAGAAGTTCGACTTCTGGGCGGTGTTCTGGGGCATGTTCGCCATCGGCGGCTCCGGCGTGCTGCTGTGGAACCCCGAGCTCTCATCCTACATCGTACCCGGCTGGGTGTTGAACGTGGCAACGCTCGTCCACTCGGAGGAGGCCCTGCTGGCAGCGCTCTTCATCTTCACGGTCCACTTCTTCAACACCCACTTCGTGCCGGACAAGTTTCCCATGGACCGCCTCATCTTCACCGGAACCTACGCCATTGACGACCTGAAGCGGGACCGGCCCGAGGAGTACGAGCGGCTCATGGCGGAAGGGAAGATAGAGGAGCTCAAGAGGGAGCACCCGAGCATCCCGCTCAAGCTCATCTCCGCCACCATCGGGCTCGCAAGCCTGCTGCTGGGCCTTGCGCTCACCGTGCTGTTCATCTGGGTGATCGTCACCTGAGCACTCGGCCGGCCTGATCGCTCCTTCAAAGAATAACGGCCTCGGGAAAGGTCATGAGGAACTTCGGCACTGCAAAGGTTCCCAGGATACGGCACTGGGAGAAATCCGGGAACACGGCCCCGTCGATGCGGGCATGCACGAGGCGCGCAGGTGATACGGCGCCCCTGGCGCCCGGGGTGGTGAGATAGGTCCTGCCCTCGTGCAGGTGGACCAGGGTACGCAGCCCCCTGGGGACCAGGGCAGTGGTGACTGGCACGGAGAACGGCAGGGCCCTGTAGCGCAGTTCTGCGAACTGTCTCCCATCCCTGCTCATACGGACGGATTCCACCCCGCCCTCCCGCGAAACCTCGAAGACCGCCAGTTCCTTCGGGATGCCCCAGTTCCTCCTGCCGTTCACCACGCTCTCGAGCGTGGACACGAAGATCCGGGAGATGGAGAAATACTTCCTTCCACCCACGTCGAACATGCCCGGGATGAACAGGATCTCCCGGTACGGTCCGACGTCGGAGGAGCGGTAGTCCACATACATGACCATTCCGACGCCGCCTGCGAAGCGACCTTTGAGGGCATCGGGGACGAATCCCTGCTCTTCGACGAAATCCCGGCTCAGCCTGACCAGGGCTATGCACCCCTGCCCTGTCAGCACCCAGGGGGCAGGTGCGCTGATTACAGATCCTTCATCCATGGCCTTTCTCTCCCTGCACTTCCCTCTCACCCGCGGGTGAGCCCGCGGAACCGGGCGTACTCCACCATGCGGCTGAAGGCGTACACGGCGCGCTCCGGAGTCGGGTAACTCGGCACGCCCAGCGCCATGAACCCGTCGTGGATGTGGGCGATCTCTTTTGCCGTGCCTCCGTAGTAACTCACGATCACGGGCTTATGGGGGTGCCTGGCAAGGACCCCGCTGAAGGCCTCCTCGATGTCGAAGATGCTCTCGGGCATGAGCACGAAGATGATGAGGACCGCATCCATATCCCTCTGGTCCAGCAGGCAGCCTGCGATGTGGCTCATGGTTTTTTTCGAGCCGTGCTGCTCGATGGCGGACCAGGTGTCGATGGGGTTGCGCACCGGGGCCCATACCGGCATGACCTCGCGGAGCCGCTTCAGCGTGTTCGGCCTGAGCCCGGGAAGCTCGATTCCATACTCCTCCGCCGCGTCCGTGGTGACCACACAGCCCATGCCGGAAATGGAGAGCACGCCCATGCGGTTGCCCCGGGGCAGGGGAAGCGCCTCGAAGGCGGCGAGCGTGTCGAAGAAGGCTTCCGAGTCGTGGGCCCGTACCAGGCCCGTCCTGCGGCACACCGCGTCGAACACCGTGTCCGAGCCTGCGAGCGACCCCGTGTGCGAGGCGATGGCAGCTGCGCCTGCCTCGCTGCGGCCAGACTTGAGCACCACCACGGGCTTCTTCCTGCATGCCTTGGCAGCGGCCCTCACGAACCGTCCGCCGTCCACCACGCCCTCGAGGTACATGCCAAGCGTGGTGGTCTCATCATCATCCGAGAGATACTCCAGCAGGTCGCTCTCGTTGATATCGCCCTTGTTGCCTATGCAGGCCACCTTGGCCAGGCCGAAGGGTTTCACGTCCGCGATCCAGCGGCCCCAGCCCGAGGAGAAGACCCCGGACTGCCCGATGATGGACACGCCGCCCTTCTTGATGGGTTCCAGGCCCACGATGGACGTGGCCATGCCCGCGGACGGGTTCAGGGTGCCGATGCTGTTGGGTCCCATGACCCGGATGCCCGCCCTGCGGGCCTGCTCCATGAGCGCCTCCTGGTCATGTACGCCCGAATCCCCCATATCCGAGTAGCCGCCCGTGCTCAGGATGACGTTGGTCACCCCCTTGGCGGCGCAGTCCGCAATGGCATCGGGAACAGCGGCCTTGGGGATCACGATCATGGCCAGGTCCACGGGGCCGGGCACCTCGCGCACGCTCGCATACGAGGGCATGCCAAGGATCTCCCTGCACGAGGGATTGATGGGGATGATCCTGCCCTGGAAGCCGGCCTTGACGAGGTTGCGCAGGATGATGTTGCCCCCCTTGCCCGGGCTGCGGGATGCGCCGATGAGCGCAAAGGCCCGGGGCTTGAAGAAGGGGGCCACGGTGGACGGGTCGGGGTGCTTCCGGCCGGTGTGCGCACGGCCCACTCCGAGCCTCACCATGGCATCCACCGCCACCGCGCCCTTGGGATACGCGATGAAGGGGTTGATGTCTACCTCGAGGATGTCGGTCCGCTCAAGCATGAGGCGGGAAACCGCCACGAGGGTATCCGCCACGACCGCCAGGTCCACTCCAGGCTGTGCGCGGAAGCCCTTGAGCAGGACTGCGCCCCTGAGTCCCTCCAGCATGGACAGGGCCGCCTTCCTGGTCAGCGGTGCCAGCTCGATGGCCGTGTCCCGGAACACCTCGGCGAAGATGCCTCCCATGCCTGCAAGCACCACCGGACCGAACACCGGGTCGCGCCTGGCGCCCACGATGAGCTCCACGCCGGGCTCGGCCATCTTCTGGACCAGGAAGTCGTGCGGGACCCCCGCAAACCGCCCCTCCATGCCTCGCAGGGCATCCTTCAGGGAAGCGGCGTCCGGGATGTTCAGGACAACACCACCGGACTCGGTCTTGTGGGGGATCCCCTCCGAACACACCTTGAGCGCCACGGGGAAGCCCAGCCCTGCAGCCGCTCGGATCGCGGTGGTCGCGTCCGGGGCGAGTTCCCCCGGGATGAACGGTACCCCCCACTGCCCGAGCAGGCAGGCCCCTTCATGTTCATTCAGCGTGCGTATCTCCTCGTCTTTCACGGATTTTCTCCTAATCTGTCCTTCATGGTGCATGATCGACAAGATTATCAGAGCCATGGCAGAGGGTGCAATGCCATTCATGGCATAGGGAATCTCCATTCCTTGCCTGCCCACCATGGGGATTATCTTTTCAGGAACGAACTGCGGGGCAGGGTGAACCTGTGGTGAAGTCCAGCGTGGACACGTTCTACAACACCGAACGGGAGAAGGTCCTGAATGAGAGGGAAATCCGGACCGTGATCCTCGCAGGAACCGCGGCCGAGGGCGCGGTGCTCCACACCTCCACCGGCGCTGCCATGCGGGGGTTCGCGGTCATCGTGCCCGTGGACGGCATGACCTCGACAACGCCCTGTGCGGAGCAGTACACGGCCCGGCACCTCCTCAACGCCCCGGGCACCCGCCAGAAGGCTACCCTGACCCGGTTCGACCTCATCGGGTTCTGAACCGCCTCTTCAGGGCCCGTCTTCAGGCCCTGGAGCGCAGTCGCGGTGGGCATGCCTTGCGGGTGGCCCGTAACGGGCCTCCCGGGAAGGGGCACGCGTGCGCGAGAGCCGGTAGGCCCTCAGGAACAGGGCACCGGCGAGCCAGATGCTCAGCCCCGCAAAGGGCAGGGCCAGCAGCTGGGGCCAGAGCACGGCCAGAACACCCAGGGCCAGCAGCACCGCGCCCGCCACGAGGGTAATCCTCGACTCGGCGGGGCCCAGGGTCCGCTGCGCGGTGATGGCCGCCTCCACCGCGGTGCCGAACCTGATGACGCCCATGCCTGCCCGGCTCATGCGCCCCTTGTCTCTTCCCCGCAGGCGGCCTTTCCTCCGGGGCCGCTGCTGGGAGAGGCACACCCCCTTCCGCTTGCTCAGCACGATCTCGGTGGACCGTGCCAGGTCCTCCAGATACATCCGTTCCATGGCCCCGGCAAAGGTCTCGTCCTCCACCGCCACGTCGAGCTCATAGTTGCCCATCCAGCTCGACAGGTTGAGGTTGGTGGAGCCGATCCTGGCCCACCTGCCGTCCGCCACGGCGGTCTTGGCGTGGAGCATGGGTCCGTTCCATTCGAACACACGCACGCCCGCCTCCAGGAGGGGCTGATAGCCCGCCCGGGACAGGGCGGCCAGCACCGGGATGTCGGTGGAGCCCGGCACCAGGAGCCGCACGTCCACCCCGTCCCTGGCCGCGGCCATGAGGGCCTGGACATAGGTTGGGATACCCACGAAGTACGCGTCCGTGAGCCATAGCGAGGAGCGTGCCACGGCGGCGATGAGCTGGTCCAGCCGGTACAGTCCCGCCGTGTAGGGAACGCTGGCCACCACCTGGAGCGTCACGTCTCCGGTGGGGTGGATGGACCCCCTGGAGGGTGTCTCCTCCCGGGGCAGCGCCGGCCCCAGGCCTGCCCAGACATCGGCAAAAGCATGCTCGATGTCCGCCACCGCAGGACCCGTGATCATGACCCCCGTATCGCGCCATGGCTCCACGGAGCGTCCCGGGTTTCCCGCCCACATGCTCCCCACGCACAGGCCGGTGACGAAGCCCACCGTTCCGTCCACGGCCACCATCTTGCGGTGGTCCCGGCTCAGCAGACCCAGGGGCTGGTCGATGCGTGGCGGGTTGAAGCACCGCACCTCCACACCGGCATCCGCCAGGAGCCTCCAGAAGCTGCGGGAGGCCTTTCCCATCGAGCCCAGCCAGTCGTAGACCAGCCTGACCTTCACCCCCTGGGCGGCCTTCTCGGCCATCACCCGGGCGAACTCGCGGCCCACCACGTCATCGGTGATGAAGTAGTTCTCGAAGTGGATGTGCCGCTCTGCGGCGCGCATGGCATCGAGCCAGGCAGGATAGTTTTCCGTGCCGTCCCTGAGCAGGGTGATGCTGTTGCCCGGGATGAGGGGCGCCCCTGCTGCCCGGGAAAAGGCCTGCTCCGCGAGCAGGCGCACCGCCGGGCTCACCTCGGGGAAGGTACGCAGGGGATTGTGCGAGTCCATGCATGCTGTTGTAGCAGTGAGCGTCCCTGCCCGTCCAGGGTTTCATGCCTGATTCTCCCTGACGGGGACATGGAGCGCCCGGCCTGTATGACCGGTGCTGTGCGTCATTCAGGGCCTTCTCAGACGAACTGCACGGCCATGCCGCGCTCGGCCCGCCTCGTCACCCTTCCCCTGGTACGCAGGAAGGGCCCGAGGTTCCTCCCGGAGAAGTTGAAGGACAGCTCCTCCCCCACGTCCGAGGGGGTGTCGGTCTCCACGTACATGCCGCCCCTGCTGATGTTGATGAGGTGGACGCGCTGCGTCTCCTGCCCGTCGCGGTGGCACGCCACGGTCCTGTCCACGCGGATCCGCCTGTCCCTCCTCCGGTCATCGATAAAGTACGGGAGACGTTTCTTCGTCTTCATGGAATTTGGCATCAGGCCGTGGAGCATGCGCGACAGGACGATCCCGGCAAAGGCTCCTCTCTCCAGGGTCCTGTCCAACAGCCCGAGCATCCTGTCCGATCGGTTTTCCCATGAATTCTGCATGACCCTTCTCCTGTGGTGCACGGCAACCACGTGTTTCTCGTGCCCGGCTCGACAAACCGTCACTCTCGCCCCGGCGGACACCGGTCCGCAGTGCATCCATTTCACGCATAATTCCATACTATCAGGGGTTATGCCATTCCACGAGCAAAGACGATACTCCAAGAAGATAACCCCTTCCCGGCAGGAGTCAAGGGGCGCGCGCACCCGGGCCCGGCTCCTCAGTAGCCCGGGGGCACCCGGTAGGCGCTGGCAACCCTGTCAAGCTGCTCGGCGACGGCGAGGAGCTCCATGTCGCGCCAGCGCTTGCCCACGATCTGGATGCCCAGGGGCATGCCCTCCCTGGTGTACCCGACAGGGATGACCACCACCGGGTTGCCCGTGAGGTTGAACAGGCTCGTGTAGGACATGTTGGCCACCAGGTAGTTCACGGGCGTGCCGTCCACCACGACCTTGTCCCTGTAGGCAGGAATCGGCCCGAAATAGCGCCAGGCTGCGATGTGCCCGTATGCCTCCCTGACGCTGACCGGGCAGAGGAGCGCATCCTTGTCCGAGAGATAGGCATCCATGGCGGACACGAAGAAGTCACGCTCGGTGAGCGTCTTCAGGTACTTCTCGTAGCTGAACGGGTAGACCATGGCGATCATGGGTGCCTCCTTGCGGAACTGTCCCCCGAAGAGCCAGCTCATGAACCGGAAGAACGAGGGCTGGTACACGCCGAGCTCCATGTCCATGAGCCTGCCGTAGGTGGTCCATGCCTCGTGGAAGCCTATGGGTCCGAGGCGGTCTGTTTCCATGCCGTAGAGGTCTTGTGCCGCAGGGCCGATGACCTTCAGGTGATCGTTGAAGAGATTCTCGTTCATCCTCGTCACGACAGAGCCCCGGGCCGCGAGCCGGTCGGCGAAGTTCTTCAGGGCGCCCCGTGTATCCGCAGACACCGGAACCCCGCCGAAGCCGTCTGTCCAGACGATGCGGAGGCCCTTGAGATCTTTCGCTGCCTGCGGGCCCAGATCCACCCAGGGGATGTCCGGGTCGGCAGTGGTCGGCCCCGCAATGACGGACAGGCCGAGCCGGAGGTCGTCGATGGAGCGCGCCAGGGGGCCGCAGCAGGCCAGGTGCCGCAGCGCTCTGAACTGGGCACCCTTCATCCCCGGGGACACGCCATAGTTGGAGGTGAAGTTTTCCGTGGGCTTGATGCCGTATATGCCGCAGAAGTGGGACGGGATCCGGATGGACCCGCCGAGGTCGTTGCCCATGCCGAGCGCGCTCATGCCCGTGGCCACGGCAGCCGCCTCGCCGCCCGAGGACCCCCCTGGAGTCCTCTTCTGGTCCCATGGGTTGTTCGTGACACCGAACAGCCTGTTCCTGGTCTGGGTATCCATGCCCAAGGGCGGCAGGTTCGTCTTGCCCAGGATGACCGCGCCTGCCATCTTCACCCGCTCCACCACGAAGGCGTCATGCTGCGGCACATAGTCCGCCAGTTCGCCCATGCCATTCGTGCTCTTGATACCCTTGGTGGCGTAGTTGTCCTTGATGGTCATGGGCACCCCGTGCAGCGGCCCCCAGACCTCGCCCCGCTTGAGCGCCTCGTCCGCCTCCCGGGCCCGCTTGCGCGCGCCCTCGGCGTCCAGGGTGACAATGGCGTTGAGCCTTGGATTGACCCTGGCGATCTGATCCAGATAGGCCTCCACCGCCTCCGTGGCGGTCGTCTTGCCGGTGCGGATCATGTCCGCGAGCTTCGATGCTGGGAGAAAAACCAGCTCATGGCGTGTGAGACCCGAAGCTGCCGGTTCATCGGCATGTGCGTTCCCGGTGAACAGGACAAGACCCAGGAGTGAGATCAGGACGAAAGCGGGAAGAAAAGACTGCTTGTTCCATGAGTGCCTCTGGCGGAGATTCATGGGAATCCTCCTCGTCAATGGAATATGCATCAGGACCGGGTTTGCGACCATCATGCAGGCCTGCCGCACCCGGTTTCCTGTCAACAGGCCTATCCTACCAGAGAATGAATCCCTGATAAACTCTCAGGAAAAGCCGCTCACGCCTTCCCTACTCGGCAACCACCGCGGTCCCGCTGATGCTCACCATGAGCATGCCGTTCGCCTGGCCCAGGACCTCGTAGTCCAGATCAACGCCCACAACGGCATTGGCTCCCAGTTGGGCCGCGTTCTGCTCGAGCTCGGCCATGGCCACCTCGCGGGCCCTGCGGAGCTCCTTCTCGTAGGCTGCCGAACGGCCGCCGATGATGTCGCGCACCGTGGCGAAGATGTCGCGGAACAGGTTCGCGCCCAGGATGGCCTCGCCCGTGACGATGCCCTTGTACTCTCTGATGCGTTTCCCTTCGATGGTCTGTGTGGTGGTTATGATCATGTGCAGGACCTCCTCAGGCCGTTGTTCCATGAGAGCGAATCATCATGGGTTACTGTGGCCCCCAGTCCCCGGTGCCGCGGGCCCGGGGGCGGCTTGCGCGGGTGGTGTCCCCTGGTCCTGTGCCGGGGCCTCGTCAGGGGACTGTCCCTCGATGACCTCGGCCTGTCCTTCTCCCTCGGGCTGGACGGCGGCTCCCTCGACGGGCGGCTGCTCGATGCCCGTGGTGGTGGCCTCCCCGGTCAGGACCTCTCCCGCGGCCTCGGGCCCGGGCTCGTCAGGCGTGGTCATGACCTCCTCGAACTCGGGAATCACGATGCCGCGCGCCACCATGATGCGGTAGATCCTCTTCGAGCGGTATCTGACGTACTTGGAGTTGCCCTTCGGGCTGTACCGGATGGGGTTGGGCAGCACCGTTGCCAGCCTTGAGGCCTCCTCGGGGCCGAGCGCGGATGCATGTTTCCCGTAGTAATGCCGTGCTGCCGCCTCGATGCCGAAGATGCCGTCGCCCCACTCGGCGTAATTGAGGTAGAGTTCCATGATGCGGCGTTTGGTGAGGGTCTTTTCCATGCGCCAGGTGAGGATGGCCTCCCTGATCTTGCGGATGGGGTTCTTGGACGGCGACAGGTAGAGGTTCTTGGCCAGCTGCTGGCTGATGGTGGAACCGCCCGCCTTGAGCTTCCTCGCCTTCAGGTCGCGCTCGAAGGCCTGCTGCATGGCCTCGTAGTCGAAGCCCTCGTGCCGCCAGAACTTGTCGTCCTCGGCGATAATGACCGCCTTGATGAGGTAGGGCGAGATCCGCTTCAGGGGCACCCATCGATGCCTGAGCCGTACATCCCTGCCCTCGTGCTCCCACTGTCTCTCGCGGTACTCCATGAACGCACTCCGGTCCGGGTGGTCCTTCCTGAGGGCCGAGACGTCGGGGTAGACGAAATAGACCAGGATGCTGGACGCGAAGTATACGGCCACGGCGAGTGCGGCCAGGAACAGCTTCTTCAGCATGGATGGTTGGGTCTCCGGTGCATCAGCGCCTCGAGCCGCGCCTGTTCAGTAGATCACGGCGGAGAGGTAGCCCACCACGGACGAATTGTCGCCCGTGATCTGGCCCGAGTGGGCGTACCGCAGGACCTTCGCGGTGGTGCGGCCCAGCAGGGAACCGTAGAGCATGGCCGTGATGATGGGCCCGCCGCCGCAGGCCTCGCTGGTGGACTTCTCCAGGGCATTGCTCAGACCCTTCGCGTCGAAGGCCTCGATGTGCGATGCCACCCGCTTGTCCATGTCCTCCGCGCTCTTCGAGGAGTGAAAGTGGGACAGGTCCGAGCTGGCGACCACGAGGGTGCTGTCGGGGTCCCTGACGCACCGCCCGAGTGCCTCGGCCAGGACCCGGCACTGGGACAGATCCTGCCTGCCCATGATGAGCGGGCAGAGCCTGAAGGTGCCCAGCACGTGCTGGAGGAAGGGGAGCTGGATCTCGAGGGCGTGCTCGGAGCCGTGGGGGCCGGGGTCGTCCACGATGTCCCTGCCGTCCAGAAGGCCCGCGCACAGGTCTTCGTCCACCTCGATGATGCCCAGCGGCGTCTCGTAGCATCCCTTCGGCCACACGGCCACGTGCGGGAAGTAGGCCCGGTGCGAGGGGCTGACGACCACCACGGTCGAATAGTCGCGGCCCTGCACGGCCTTGTATGCATAGGCGGCAACAGGGCCCGAGTACATGTATCCGGCATGCGGCGAAACCACGGCCACCGGCTTGACGGGGATCTCCGGGATCCGGGCGTTGTTCAGGTACGCGGTGATGTCCTTCCTCAGCGTTTCGGGTTTTCCGGGGTACCAGCTCCCTGCAATGACCGGCCTGCGGATGGGACCTGACATGGCATGCCTCCTTTGCCCGGTCCAGGCTGTCCGGGCACGTGCACCTGCTGGTGAAAATTAAGGAAAGACCGGTACGGAGTCAAGGCCCGTGGCCTCGTCCAGGCCGAACATGAGGTTCATGCACTGCACGGCCTGTCCGGACGCACCCTTGGTGAGGTTGTCGATGACGCTGACGATGGTGGCCCTGCTACTGCCCGGATTCTTCTTCACGGTCATGACGCAGCGGTTGGTGCCCCGCACGTCCTTGACCCCGGGCAGGCCGTCGATGACGCGGACAAAGGGCGATCCCCGGTAGAACCGCTGGAGGCAGTCCTTCAGAGAGTCTTCGTCCGAGGCGCTGGTGACGTAGATGGTGGAGAGCATGCCGCGGCTGATGGGGATGAGGTGCGCGGTGAACTCGATGGCCACGTCATGGCCCGCAGCCAGGCTCAGCTCCTGCTCGATCTCGGGCACGTGGCGGTGGGACCGGCCCACCTTGTAGGCCGAGAACGACTCGCCAACCTCGCAGATGTGGGTTTTCAGGCTCAGGCCCCTGCCCGCGCCGGACACGCCGCTCTTGCTGTCCACGATGATGTCCCGGCCCTCGACGATGCCCTCCCTCAGGAGCGGGACCAGGGGCAGCAGGACGCTGGTGGGGTAGCAGCCCGGGTTGGCCACGAGGCGCGCGGCCCTGATATCGTCCCGGTACACCTCGCACAGCCCGTACACCGCATCGTTGAGCAGGTCCGGGCATGTGTGCTCCTGGTACCACTTCCGGTATACGGCAAGGTCGCGGATGCGGAAGTCTGCGGACAGGTCGATCACCTTCACCGGGTGTGCGATCCTGGCGATGAAGTCCATGCTCGCCCCGTGGGGCAGGCAGCTGAACACTGCTTCGCAGCGGTCCCGGATTGCGGCCGCGTCGAATTCCTCAAGAACCATGTCCGCCGAGCCCTTGAGGAACTCCAGGACGTCCGATATCTTCTTGCCGTTGTACTGGCGGGAGGAACAGTAGGTGATCCGGGCCCCAGGGTGACGGTGCAGGAGCCTGATCAGCTCCGCACCCGTATACCCCGTGGCCCCCAGGATACCTATGGAGATGGTCAATGAGAAACTACCTCTTGGAGAACTGAGGACGCTTGCGGGCCTTGTGGAGGCCGTACTTCTTCCGTTCCACCATGCGGGGATCCCTGGTGAGGAACCCTGCGGCCTTCAGCTTGGACCTGAACCGCTCCACGTCGAAGGATGCGAGCGCCCGCGAGATACCGTGGCGCAGCGCACCCGCCTGGCCGGCGATGCCGCCGCCCGATACCGTTGCGTATATATCGAACTGCCCCCTGGTC
>JAKPQL010000081.1 GCA_029547045.1 Deltaproteobacteria bacterium
GACATGACCGAGTGCAGGGCGAACATCTGGTTCTCGTTCTGAGCCTCCTGCATGATGATGCTCCGCTCGGACTTGTTGAGCGCCCTGTTTCTGGCGACCAGGCTCGAGAAGTTGTTCAGGTCGACCTCTGTGGGGAGCTCCCCGGTCAGGAGGAGGTAACAGACCTCATCGTATCCGTACCGGTACTCCCCGTGGATCCTCCTGGCCAGTTCTATGGCATCGTACCCGCAGTAGAGCAGCCTGCCGGCTGCCGGCTGGACAATGGTTCCCCTGCCGTCTTCCGCCGGTATGCGCTTGAATCCGAAAACAGTCCCCTTGGAGGTGATTCCGACCACGACGCCGGTGCCGTCCGCATTCCGCAGGCCCAGCTTGATGTCCTTGGCCTTGATGAGCTCGGGCGAAACCTCGTCGTGGTATCGTGCCAGGTCGTTGATCTTCTTTATTATGTGTTCCATGGAGCCCCCACCTCGAATTCTCTGAAACATCAATACCTATCATGACGAGGTACCTCCAGGCAATGGGCATGAAGGGGACGTCGCCTCTGCAGGTCATCCCATGGGCACCTCAAGGCGAGGACTTGGCAAGGAGTCGGTGCAGGCGATGCTCCAGGGCGTGCCGGTCCTCATCGCACAACGACCTGCAGCCGTCCAGCGCCATCCGCACGATCAGCTTGGCCCGCGCATAGTCTTGCCTGCGGTGTTCGAGGTACTTGGCGAGCTCCTCGGCTGCGAAAACGTCACGGGGGTCCTCCGCGAGCATGGCCTCCCACAGCGGGACCGCCTCCTCCCAGGCCCCTGCCCTCCTGTGGATCAGGGACAGCGACCTCCTGGCAGCAAGGGAGACCTCCCGGTCGAAAGATGAGCTGACGCCTTCGTACAGTCGCCGGGCAGCCTGGGTATGCCCGCGCTCGTGGAGGAACCGTGCTGCCGCCAGTATGTCGCCGTGGTGCGTCCTCTCCGGCTCGAGGCCTCCGCCGACAAGGTCGGTAAGGTGCTTCAGGAGCGCGGCCATGGACACGATGTCCAGGCGGTTGTGCCGGAACACGTCCTCCATGAGGCGGCCGTCGCGGCGCCGCAGCCAGTCGAAGTACCGCCGGGGTATCTCACACCCGGGGACGTCGCCCTCCCTCTCGATCCCGAGCACGCTGGTCTCGAAGGTGAGGAGCCTGGCGTTTTCCATGCGGTGCCGCAGGAGCCTCCTCCCCGGGTGGAGCAGGTCCAGGTGGGGCATGCCGGAGAGGACGTCCTGCTGCCGGTTGAGGATGAACCTGGCCGTGAGCAGGTTCATGTCGTAGGCCCTGCCGTTGAAGGATACCAGGAATCTCCTGTTCCTCGCGAGCTCCTGCAGGTATGCGAGCATGGATGGCTCTTCCGAGAAGTCCCGGGCGAAGAGCTGGCACGTCACGAACGTTCCACCCTCGAACCAGCCCAGGCCGATGAGGAAGGGGAAGGTCCCGGTGCCGCCGGCAAGCCCGGTGGTTTCGGTATCTACGAACAGGGCGTCCTCGGGCGAACAGCCGGCAAAGGCTTCCGACCCGCCCAGAAGCGCCACACCCTTCATGTCGAACCGGGACAGCTCGCGGATCAGGGCGTGGCCGTGACGGTCGGACCCTTCCATGCGGCTGCAAGAAGAGAAGAACCTGCCGTGCCCTGTTTCCACCTCCTCTCCCGTTATCAGGTTTTCCAGGGGTGGACCGGAACGCATGGATGAAGGAGAATCGGGCCGCGCCAGGCGGTCCCGCCGGTTCATCACCTCCTCGATTCTTCTGCGGAGCTCGCCGATGGTGTCCTGCTGGGGACTGGGTAAAGCCGGTGTCCGGGCGTCCCCGGTGAGGCGTCCCAGGCGGTCCTTCAGGCTCACGGCCGGTCCATGAGCGCGAGGATCTGCAGGGCCGCGGACTTGGCCGAGGGCCCCACCTCGAGCGTCGGCCCCACGCACATGGGGCACCCGTGCTCGCACGGGCACGAGGCGATGAGGGATCTGG
>JAKPQL010000088.1 GCA_029547045.1 Deltaproteobacteria bacterium
TGGTAGGCACGCAGGGATTTGAACCCTGGACCCCCACCGCGTCAAGGTGGTGCTCTCCCCCTGAGCTACGTGCCTGTGCCAGGTGTTCTCGATAGCCTGTATCTCTGTGCCTTGTCAACTGATTTTTCTCCGCGTGCATGCCGCGTACGGGCGCACGGGGCGTCGATCCGTACCACGATGCACACCCGTTTGCATCGGCGTGCGTTGTGTGCTACACAGGCCGGATACTTCCGGGGAAAAGGACCTGCATGACCATACCGCCCGCGAAACTCGCCTTCGACTTCGACGGTGTCATCGCCGACACCTTCCGCCTCTTTGTCCGCATGGCCAGGGAGCAGTACCACTACGACTTCGCCTACGACGACATCACCGAGTACGAGTTCCTCAAGAGCGTGCACATGGACCGCGCCCATGCCTCCGAGATCATTGAGGTGCTCACCAACGAGCCCCACGCCATCGATCTGTTTCCCAACGAGGGGGCCCGGGACACCCTGGCCCGGCTCATTTCCCATGCGCCGCTCCTCGTGGTCACGGCGCGTCCTTTCCCGGAGCCCGTTGCCCTGTGGTTCGACCGGCATATCCCCGAGATCGGCCGGCACTGCCTGCGCATCGAGGCCACCGGGGTGAACACCGCGAAGCTCGACATACTGAAAGGCCTCAAGGTGGAATACTTCGTGGAAGACCGGCTGGACACCTGCCACCTGCTGCAGGAGGCGGGCATCACGCCCATCGTGTTCACCCAGCCGTGGAACCGCAGGCCGCACCCCTTCATCACGGTGAGCACGTGGGAGGAGATGAACGCGCTCATCGACTGGAGCGCCCTCGGGTCAGTGAACCCGCCATCGCCCTGCGGCCGGGGCTGAGGCCGGCCCTACAGCTCGAAGTCCTGACGGAGCTGCTCGAAGGAGTCCGCTGTCCCCATGACCAGCAGCACGTCCCCCTCCTCCAGGCGGACACCCGGCCCCGGAGACATGAGGTATTCTTTCCCCCTGCGTATGCCGATGACCGTCGCCCCGTAGACCTGGCGGAACCCTGTCTGTTCCAGCGTCCTGCCGGCCTGCGCCGAGGTCGCAGGCACCCGTGCTTCCACGAGGGATACACTCCCGGTCTCCTCTTCCGTTGCGGGGTCCACGACCCGGTGTATCAAGGCCTCGGCCTGTCTCAGGTCTTCCGGTGGCCCCATGATGACAATGCGATCCGAGGGGAAGAGCTGGAAATCGGGGTCCGGGTTGAAGGACACCCTCCCTGCCCTGCTCACCGCAACGATGGACACGCCGGCCTCGGAGCGCAGGGGCACGTCCCTGATGGCGTGGCCCGCAAAGGCCGACCCGGTCTTGATGCGGATCTCCCGGAAGGAAACGGGCCAGTCCGTCTCCTGGTACAGGTCGTGCCACGCTCCGGTGAGCGCGTCCGCCCCCTGCTCCGCCGCATCAAGGAAGGGCCGCAGCACCACGTGGGGGTTGGCGCGCAGGTAGAGCTCGGCCTCCTCCTTGGTTCGGGCCGTGAGCGCCACCCTGCCTGTATACCCCTTTTCCCTCAGGTGCCTGAGCAGCTGCAGGTCCACGTCCGGGTTGCGCACCGTGCTCACCACCCAGCGGGCATGGGCCAGGGGAAGTCCGTCATGGGTCTCCGGGTCTCCCATGTCGCCGTACAGGACCGGGATGCCGCGGCTCCGGCAGTAGTCCAGGGCCTGGGGGTCGAAGTCCACTCCGATGATCTGCCTGCCGCGCTCCAGCAGGTTCTCCGCAAGTTCCCGGCCGTACCCGCCGAGCCCCACCAGGACGACGTCCACCCGGGGCATGACGAAGCAGTCGTTGCACTGGGCCTCCCGGTAGGGGTTCGAGCGTTCGAAAACGCCCAGCCAGGGCGAGAAGACCTCATAGAGCCGTCCCGAGTACAGGATCATGTATGTGGAGGCCAGGATGGTCACCACGCCCACCAGGGTGATGAGGCCCATGGTCTGGGGAGAGATATGGCCCAGGGCGAGTCCGGCGGCCGCCACGATCAGGGAAAACTCGCTGATCTGCGCCACGGTGAGCCCGGCAAGGAAGCCCGTTCTCCTGCGGTACCCCATGGCTCCCATGATGGCCAGCACGATGAGGGGGTTGCCCACCAGCACGAAGAGCGAGAAGATCGACGCCTGGCCGAGCTGGTCCCCCACGGCCGACCACTCCATGCGCGCGCCCAGGTCGATGAAGAAGAAGACCAGGAGGAAGTCGCGCAGGGTGACGAGCCGGGCGCCGATGGCGTCCCGGTACTCGGTGGATGCGAGCGAGATGCCTGCCAGGAATGCGCCGACCTCCTTGCTCAGGCCGAGGCGGTCGCACAGCGCGCTCACCAGCAGGGCCCAGGTGATGGCGAACAGGATGAGCAGTTCACTGGATGCGGCGAGCCTCTTGAGCAGGCCCGGCAGGACGTAGCGCATGAGGATACCGATGCCCAGGATGAGGACTGTGACCTTGACGATGACCAGGGCCATGGCGACGTGCGGCGCGGCCTGGGCGCTCCTGCCCGTATCGAAGGTGGCGAGCCCGATGAGCGCCAGGATGGCCATGATGTCCTGCACGATGAGGAAGCCGAGCGCGATCCTGCCGTGGAGCGAGTCGATCTCCTTCTTGTCCGAGAGGAGCTTGACGATGATGATGGTGCTCGAGAAGGTGAGCGCCACTGCCACATAGGCCGCGCTGACGGCGTCCATGCCCAGGGCCAGCGCGATGAAGAACCCGATGATGGAGGTGAACACCACCTGGCCCAGCCCCGTTGCCAGGGCCACCGCCCCGGTGGTGCGGATGAGCGCGAGGTCGAGCTTGAGGCCCACGATGAAGAGCAGCACGGCGATGCCGATGTGCGCGAAAAGCTCGATCTGGTCGTAGCTCTGGATGATGCCCAGACCCGACGGACCGGCGAGGATGCCGGCAGCCAGGAACGCGATGATGAGGGGCTGGCGGAGCCGCAGCCCGGCCACACCGGCGACGGCTGCCAGGACGAGGATCGCGGTGATCTCGGAAAAGCTGCTCATGGTCATGACCATCCATCCACGGCGTCAAAGGGTGATCTTAGAGGAAACCGCCTGTCCTGCAAAGGTTTTTTTCCTGTCTTCTCACATCCGGCACATTCAACTGCATGCCTGCACTGCCCGATAAAATGGTACAAACGTACCGTGAATACGGGTACAATGGCGGCCGAGCCATGGAGAAACAGCTACTCGCGCACCTCATCATCGTTCTGGGCCTGAGCGTCATCGTGATCCTCGCCTTCCTGAAGGTCAGGATCCCGGCGGTCCTGGGCTTCATCCTCACCGGCGTCCTGGCCGGTCCCCACGCCCTGGGCATCATCGAGGGCCGGGGCGAGGTCGAGGCCCTGTCCGAGCTGGGCGTGGTGCTCCTGCTCTTCTCCATCGGCATCGAGTTCTCGCTCAAGGACCTCCTGGAAAGCCGCAGGACCGTACTGGTGGGCGGATCCATCCAGGTGGTGCTCACCGCGGTCACCGTCTACTTCCTCTGCACCATGCTCGGGCTCGGCCACCCGCAATCAGCGTTCCTGGGCATCCTCGTGTCCATGAGCTCCACGGCCATCGTGCTCAAGATGCTCGACGAACGCTCCGAGATCACCACGCCCCACGGCAAGAACACGCTCTCCATTCTCATCTTCCAGGACCTTCTCGTGGTGGCCCTCATGCCCATGCTCCCCATCGTCAGTGCGGGCACGGCAAACGTTGGAGGGTCCATACCGGTGCTGGTGGGCAAGGCCGCTGCACTCATGCTTTTCCTCTATGCCTCGTACCGGTGGGTCGTGCCCATGCTCCTCTACCAGATCGCCCGCACCAAGAGCAGGGACCTGTTCATGCTGAGCATCATCCTCATCTGCCTCGGCATCGCCTGGCTCACCTCGCTTTTGGGCCTCTCGCTCGCCCTGGGAGCCTTCCTGGCCGGACTCATCATATCGGAGTCCGAGTACAGCCAGGAGGCCCTGGGCAGGATCCTGCCCCTGCGCGACATCTTCATGAGCCTGTTCTTCATCTCCGTGGGCATGCTGCTGGACCTGGGATTCATCGTCCACCACCTGGGCGCCGTCATCGGCCTGACCCTGCTCATCATCTTCCTCAAGGTATTCACCGGGAGCTTCTCCACCCTGGTCCTGGGCTACCCCTTCCGGGCCACGGTCCTGGCCGGGCTAGCCCTTGCGCAGATCGGCGAGTTCTCCTTCATCCTGAGCAAATCGGGCCTGGACATGGGGCTCATCACCACGGATTCGTACCAGATCCTCCTGGCGATCTCGCTCCTCACCATGGCGGCCACGCCCTTTGTCATCAACGCGTCGCCGGCCCTTGCCGACCTGGCGGTCCGGCTCCCCCTCCCCCACCGGGTCCTGTCAGGGCTTCGGCCCCTGGGGATCAGGCCAGCCGGAGAAGCCCCGGCCCGGATGACGGACCATCTCGTCATCATCGGGTACGGGGTGAACGGCAGGAACGTGTCCAGGGCTGCGTCCATGACCGGTATCCCGTACGTCGTCATCGAGATGAACCCCGATACGGTGAGGGCGGAGCGCAGGAAGGGCACGCCCATCTGTTACGGAGACGCCACCCAGGAGGCCATCCTCCACCATGTGGGGATCCACCGCGCCCACGTGGTGGTGATCACCATCCCGGACGCGCCCTCGGCCCGGAGGGTCACCGAGCTCGTCCGCAAGCTCAGCCCGGCCACGCACATCATCGCGCGCACCCGGTACCTGAAGGAAGTGGAGCCGCTCTATGCCCTGGGGGCCGACCAGGTGATCCCCGAGGAGTACGAGACCTCCATCGAGATCTTCGCCCGTGCCCTGGCCGAGTACCTGGTCCCCCGGGACGACATCGAACGCTGCATCAACGAGCTCCGCTCCAGCGGATACGGCATGTTCCGGAGCCTCTCCGGCGAGGCCACGACCATCGCCGACCTCCAGCACAACCTGCCGGACTTCAAGGTGCACACCCTCACGGTCCACCCGGGAAGCCCGCTGGCTGGTCAGACGCTCATCGAGACGCAGATCCGCAAGCGATACCAGGTGAGCATCCTGGCCATCCGGCGCGGCGATCGCACCATCATAAACCCCGGCGGCGACGACGTCCTCCTGCCCGGAGATATGATCATCGTGTCCGGTGACCTGGAGAGCGTGCTGTCCATAATCCCCGTGCTCAGGGGGATACCGGTGCGTTCCTGCGACTGAACCGGCAGGGCTGCCGACCCCCCCCCGGGGGGCATGTGGGCAAAAAAAACCTGTGGTTCCGGCCCCGTTTTCTGGTACAGGAAGGGCATGCTCCGCGTGGACACGGCTGTCTGTCCCGATGCATTGTTGAAACGGAGCGGATGACACGACATGGCCAAGCCCCTCAAATGGATCGTGACGGCCTTCTGTGCGGCAGCGGCGCTGCTCCTTATCGCCGTGGCAGGGGCGCACCTCGCCCTTTCCACCGAGACCGGGGCCCGCCGCCTGAGCGTCATGATCAATACCCTGTACCCGGGCGAGATAACGGGCAG